>PAYS01000011.1 GCA_002715265.1 Candidatus Pelagibacterales bacterium | reverse complement strand
AAATTCAAAGATCTGGAGGTAATGGAGCCGCTTGTCATGCTCAAATGTATATAATGGGAGCATTACTTAGACATGGTTCAGAAGAGCAAAAAAATAAATATTTGCCAAAAATTGCATCAGGAGAATTGAGATTGCAGGCATTTGGAGTTACAGAACCTGATGCAGGAACAGACACATTATCGATCAGAACAAAAGCTGAGAAATCAAATAATTCTTATATTATTAATGGTCAAAAAGTATGGACAAGTAGAGCAGAATATTCAGACCTAATGCTTCTTTTAGCTAGAACATCAAATGACAAAAATAATAAAAGAACAGAAGGTTTATCATTATTTATATTAGATATGCAAAAAGCAAAAGATAAGGGTTTAACAATCAAACCTATAAGGACAATGATCAATCATGCTACTACAGAAATATTTTTTGATGATTTGGAAATACCCTTAGATAGTTTAATTGGAGATGAAGGAAAAGGCTTTAAATACATTTTGGATGGCATGAATGCTGAACGAATTTTAATAGCTTCTGAGTGTATAGGAGATTCTAAGTTTTTTTTAGATAAAATGACTTATTATGCTACTTCTAGAGAAGTTTTTGGAAGACCAATAGGGCAAAACCAAGGAATTCAATTTCCTATTTCAAGGGCTTATGCAGAAACTGAGGCTGCAGCTCTAATGGTAGAACGGGCAGCAGAATTATTTGATAAAAATATGCCTTGTGGTACTGAAGCAAATATTTCAAAACTTTTAGCGTCAGAAGCGTCCTGGAAATCAGCAGAAGCAGCTATTCAGACTTTTGGAGGATATGGATTTGCGGAAGATTATGATATTGAAAGAAAATATAGAGAAGCTAGACTTTATCAAATAGCTCCAGTGTCCACAAATTTAATATTAGCTTATATAGCTCAAAATGTTTTAGGTCTAAAAAGATCATATTAGGAGTAAGTTTTGAAACCTTTAGAAGGCATATTAGTTGTTAGTTTAGAGCAAGCAGTTGCAGCACCTTTATGTTCTATGCGTTTAGCAGAATCAGGTGCTAGAGTTATTAAAATTGAACGTAAAGAAGGAGATTTTGCTCGATATTATGACAAAGATGTAAAGGGTAATAGTGCTTATTTTGTATGGCTTAATCGAGGTAAGCAATCTTTAGTTGCTGATATTAAAGATGAGAAAGATATAAAATTATTAAATAATATTATTAACAAAGCTGATGTGTTTATTCAAAATTTAGCTCCAGGTGTAGCTGATAGGGTAGGTTTGGGTTCAAAAAGCTTAAGAAAAAAAAATGATAAGCTAATTACTTGTGACATATCTGGATATGGTCAAAACGGTGAATATAGAGATATGAAGGCTTATGATTTATTAGTTCAGGCGGAATCTGGACTTTGTAGTCTTACTGGAACACCTGAATCAGAAGGTAGAGTAGGTGTTTCTGTATGTGATATAGCTTGTGGAATGAATGCGCATTCTTCCATTTTACAAGCTTTATATGATAGAGAAAAAACTGGTAAAGGAACTTCTATAGAAGTTTCTTTATTTGATGGAATGGCCGATTGGATGAACGTTCCTTATTTGCAAACTAATTATGGAGCTAGATCTATCAATAGGGTTGGCTTGTCTCATCCTACAATTGCTCCCTATGGAGCATATAATTCAAAATGTGGAAAAAAAATATTAATATCTATTCAAAATGAAAGAGAGTGGAGACAACTATGTTCAATGGTTTTAAAGTTAGATAATTTGGCAGATGATAATAGATTTAATGATCCTATAAAAAGAGTAAACAATAGAAAAGAATTAGATAAAATAGTGGCTGATGAATTTAAAAAATATGATAAAAATGACTTGGTAGCACGTTTGAGAACAGAAAAAATTGCTTGTGGAGTTTTAAATTCTATTTCTGATTTACGTGATCATCCGCAATTGAGAAAAGTTAAAACAAAAATAGGTGATACTGAAATAGAACTAATAGCTTCTCCTTCCATAATAATCGGAGAGAAACAATCTGTTACTTATGTACCTAGTATAGGAGAGCATTCAAATAATATAAGAGATGAGTTTAATGAATGATGATATAAATAATTGGATAGGAAAAACTATTAGATTTGAGGATAAAGTTAATGAATATCCTGTAAAGGCAATGGCAGCAGTATTTGATTATGAGTATGATAAAAAAAAATATATAAATGTTCCTTATGGTTGGCACTGGTTATATTTTTTAAATTTGCCGTTACAAAAAAACCTTGGTGCAGATGGACATGAAAAGCGTCAAGGTTTTATGCCTCCAATTCCTTTACCAATAAGAATGTATGCAGGAGGAGAAATTAATTTTTTAAACCCTCTTCCTTTAGGCAAAAATGCAACTAAGTCTTCAAAAATTCTTTCTATTCAAAATAAGACGGGTTCGAGTGGAAAATTAACTTTTTTACAAATAAAGCATAGTATTTTATCGGATGGAGAGATAGCAATAGAGGAATTACAGAATTTAGTATATAGAGAAGAGAAGTCGAATAGTAATAATTTAAAAAAATATATTAGGCCGCCTGAAAATTATGATTACCAAAAGTCTTGGACAACAACACCGGAAATGCTTTTTCGCTATTCAGCATTAACCCATAATACTCACAGAATTCATTATGATTACCTATATGCTACAAAAGTAGAAGGTTACCCTCAAATAGTAGTTCATGGACCTTTAATGGCTACTTTTTTATTAGATTTGGCATCAAAAGTGGCTAATGATAAAAATACACTCATTAAGACTTTTAAATTTAGGCTCATGAGTCCTGTTTTTGTTGGAGGAGAAATTTTTGCTCAAGCAAAATATAATGATACTGGATTAGACCTTTGGATTAAAGACCAAAAAGGAAATCAATCATTATCGGCCTTAGCTGAATTTAGTAATTAATTTTTATGATCATTTTGTAATATTGAAGCTATATTTTTATGCGCATTAATTATCATATTTTTTTAATCTAAAATTTCTTTATTTATTGGCATATTTGTCCAATTTAATAAAATATACTATGATTAAATATGGCTAAAGAAAAATTAATAAAAAATAAAGCATTACAACTATGTTTAGAAGCTAAAGAGATAATAACTCCAAATAGGGCAAGTATTCTTGATTTATTGATTAAGAACAACAAACCGTTGGCTGCTTATGAACTGAAGGAAATGCTAAAAGATAACAATAAAGGTCTTAACATATCAACTATCTACAGAGTTTTAGATTTTTGGATAAAAATGAAGGTAGTACATAAATTATCTATCTTAAATAAGTATGTCTTATGTTCTAATCCTGATGAAGTTCACACACATATTACTAACATATGTACTAAATGTTCTTCTGTTGTAGAAACCTGCAATGAAAATATGGGATTAAACTTAAAAGAAAGCACCAAAAATATGGGTGTTGCTTTAACACCTGATCTAAATGTAGAGATTCCTGTTCTATGTGCTAGTTGCAAATAATTAATTTTTATGATTATTTTTTAATATTGAATCTACATTTTTGTGTGCATTAATTACTACATTTTTTAAACTTAGTGAAGATTCTAAAACTGTATTAGAATAAAAAGCTGCGGTATCAATTTTTGCATGTAAAAATTTATTTTTCTCATCATTTTTAATTAGGCATGATGCTTTATGAGCACTTTTTGCCATCATCCATCCGCCAAATATATATCCACACATATCGATAAAAGGAGTTGCACCAGAAGCGGCCTGCCTTTTATTATTTTTCCACATATTTAATAGTGTATCAGATGTTTCTTCTAATATACTAATNGCATTTAAGACTTTTTCNCCTATGTCTGTTAGTTGTTTTTCTTCTAGGGATAANCAATTATTAGCATCAATTTTCATTTCATTAAGAAATCTTTTAAAAACATTACCATTATCCATAGTTAATTTTCTTCTTAATAAATCTAATGCCTGAATACCATTTGTTCCTTCGTATATAGGAAGTATTCTTGCATCTCTGTAATGCTGTGCTGCTCCAGTTTCCTCAATAAACCCCATACCTCCATGTACTTGGACTCCAGTAGAAGCTATTAAGACACCTTGATCTGTGCACCAAGATTTAACTATAGGAGTTAGTAAATCTAAGTTTTCCTGTGCATGTTGTTTTTCTTTCTCTGATTTAGCATTTTTAGTTAATTCTAATTCGTTAGCTGTATATAATGATAATGCACGCATTGCCTCAATTCTTGACTTCATATCCATTAACATTCTCTGAACATCTGGNTGATCAATAATAGGAACTGTNCCTTCAGAACTATTATCTATAGAATTTCCTTGGAGTCTTGTAAGAGAAAAATTGAATGCTTGTTGGTATGCTCTTTCAGCAATTGAAACACCTTGAATGCCTACATTTAATCTTGCATTGTTCATCATTGTAAACATTGCTTTTAGTCCACCGTGTTTTTGACCTATAAGTTCTGCTTTTGCNCCATCATTATCTCCATACGCAAGAACACAAGTAGGACTAGCTAACGTACCTAGTTTATGTTCTANTGANACTACTCTAATATCATTTTTTTGACTTAGGTCTCCATTATTACCAATAATGTTTTTTGGAGAAATAAATAATGATATACCTTTNCTACCTTGAGGNGCATCNGGTAATCTTGCNAAAACNAAGTGAATAATATTTTCACTCATATCTTGATCNCCNTGAGTTATATAAATTTTATTTCCATATAATTTATAATTATCATTTTCTGGTATTGCTTTNGATTTTAATAGCGCGAGATCAGANCCTGCTTGAGGTTCTGTAAGGTTCATGGTTCCTGACCANTCTCCACTAATCATTTTAGGTAAATATTTTTGCTTTTGTTCTTCAGTACCATAAGCTTCTATAACTTCTATAGCACCTTGTGTTAATAACATGTTTAGAGAAAAACTCATATTCGCTGCATGCCAAATTTCGTTTAGAGCACCAACTATGTTCCAAGGCATTTCTTGTCCACCATATTTTTTAGATCCAGCGACAGATGCCCATCCACCNTGAATATACTGATTAAATGCATCAATAAAACCTGGTGGCATTCTTACCAAACCATTTTCAAGGGATATACCTTCTTTGTCTCCTATTGGATTTAAAGGAGCTAAAACATTAGAGGAAAATTTTCCAGCTTCTTCAAATATTTGTTTTAATAAATCTGGATCTGAATATTCTTCATTAGTACTTTTTATATCTGAACTTAAGTTTTCTATTACAAATAAGATATCTTCTATAGGTGCGTTATATTCTTGCATATTTTCCTCACAAATGATTTATAAAACTTTTCCAGGATTTAATATATTATTAGGGTCAAAGTTATTTTTTATCGATTTCATTAAATTTATTTCAATCTCTGGATTATATTTTTTAAGTTCCTTTTTTTTTAATTTTCCTATACCATGCTCGGCTGAAAAACTTCCATTTAATTTATCTACTATTTCAAATACAATTTCGTTTACATTTTTCCATTTTTTTAAATATTCATCCTTATCCATATAATCAGGTTGTGTTATATTAAAATGAATATTTCCGTCACCAATATGTCCAAAAGTAACTGGTTTACAATTTGGAACATATTTTTTTACAGCCTCGGTTGCTTGGGTAATAAATTTACTAACATTACTAATTGGAATGGATACATCATGTTTAATAGATCCTCCTTCTGGCTTTTGGGCTTCATTTAATCCATCTCTAAGTACCCATAATTCTTTTCTTTGCTCTGAGCTTTCTGCAATAATTCCATCCAAAACTATTTTTTTATTTAAAGCTGATTCAAAGAGGTTTTCCATTTGGTATCTCAAATTATTTTTTGAAGAAGATGAAAATTCTAATAAAACATACCATTCATATTTTGTATTTGTAGGTTCTTTTGTATTTGGGATATTTCTTATTACCATTTCCATACCTGTTCTATTCATTAATTCATAGGCATTTAATAGATCAGCAGAAGCCGTTCTTGCTAAACCTAGTAATTGTATAGCAGATTCTGGATTAGGAATTGCAAAAATAGCTGTTTCTATAAAATTTGGAGCAGGAAATAGTTTAAGTACAGCAGAGGTAATTATTCCTAATGTTCCTTCACTACCTANAAATAGATGTTTTAAATTATATCCTCTATTATCTTTCCGTAAACTCGATAAACTATCCCATATTCCTCCATTTGCCATAACAACTTCTAATCCTAAAACTAAATCTCTTGCCATACCATATCTTAAAACATTTATACCACCTGCGTTTGTGGCTAAATTGCCACCTATAGTACATGATCCTTCTGAAGCTAAGCTTAAAGGAAAAAACAAATTATTTTCATTTGCTCTAGTTTGAATATTATTTAGTATGCATCCAGCTTCAACAGTTATTGTAAAATTTTCTTTATTTAGCTCTTTAATTTTATTCATTCTTTCTAGTGAAAGCATTACTTCATTACCATTTTTAGAAGGAATTGTTCCACCACATAAGCCTGTTCTTCCACCTTGAGGAACTATTTTTATATTATGTGTATTACATAATCTTATAATATCACTAACTTCTTTAGTATTTGAAGGTTTTAATAAGAGTGCAGAATTTCCTATAAATAATCCTCTTTCTTCCACTAAATAAGGTTCTATAACATTTGGGTCTTCAATCCAACCTTTTGGCCCAAGTGAATGTTTTAATTGATTTAATTGTTTTATTTCTGAATTCATATTTTTACTAATAACTTTCAAATTAAATATAAAAATAATAAAAGATTTTTCAAGCTTATTTACTTGCCCCTCTAATTAGCCTATCGTTGATTGCTAATCCTATTCCATCATTAGGTATTGCTTTTACAGCAATGGTATCTATATTTTTTTTGTCTAAATNTCTCAACATAGAAAAAAGGTTTTTTGCTGCTTCATCTAAATTTCCAGTCTTACTTAAATTCATTTGAAATTTACAATTTAAATTATTTTCATCAGGTCCAAATCCTAGCCATGCTTCATATTCTAATGGTTTTTTTGCATTTAATCTTAATGATGCTTTTGGAGAATAATGTTTTTTAAATTGTCCTGGGCTAATTGGTTTGTTTTCATTTTCTATGTGATCTGATGAAATATTTTTAAGATGATTACGGATATTTTCCACACTTAAACCTCCTGGTCTAAGAATTTTTGCTTGATTTTTTGTTACATCTAATACCGTAGACTCTATTCCTATATTGCAATTACCACCGTCTAAAATCATATCAGTATTTTGATTTAATTTATCACCTAAATCTTGATTTACATGATGAGCTTTAGTTGGGCTCAAATGTTCCGATATATTTGCACTTGGAGCAATTATTGGTATATTTACTTTTTTTAATAGTTTTAATGCTATTGGGTTAGAAGGAATTCTTATCGCAATAGTAGTTAAGTTTGCTCTAGCAATACTATTAATAAAAGAAGATGATTTATAATTCATTACTAATGTTAGAGGTCCAGGCCAAAACTTTTCCATAATTATTTTTATTTTATCATTATCGTATTTTACAAGTGATAAAACTTGGTCGACACTGTGAACATGAACTATTAATGGATTATTTTTTGGNCTACCTTTTATTGAATAAATTCTATTAATAGCATCTTCATTTGATGCAGAAGCTCCTAGTCCATATACAGTTTCGGTAGGAAATGCTACGANACCTCCNTTAAGTATAAGATTTGCTGCTAGCTCAATATTGTCTTTTGTTGCTGGTGATAATTGCATTTAGTCTAAAATTGGTTTTAATTTATTAAAAGCTTCTTCTAGTAATTCTGGTGATTTAGCATAACATATTCTAACCCAGTTTTTGCCTCCTTGTCCAAATGATGTTCCGGGAGCGAGGCCAACATTAGTTTTTAACAAAGTGTTCATGCAAAATTCTTCTGAATTTGAGACACCATCTACTTTGAAAAAAGTATAAAAAGCAGCAGTAGGCTCAGGTAATGTTACTTTTGAGAAAGATGATAAATATTTTATAGCTATATTTCTAGAATAAGAGAGTTTGTTTATCATTTCTTTAATAAAATCTTCTCCTTCTTTTATGGCCGTTATTCCTGCATGTTGAACTGGGGCTGCAGGAGAAGCAATATTAAATTCATTTAATTTTTCAAATAAGGCAAGTGTATTTCTTGGTATTGTCATCCATCCTAATCTCCATCCTGTCATTGCCCAAGATTTTGAAAAACTGTTTATTACTAGTAAAAGATCATTTTCGTCTGCAATATCTAAAAAAGATGGCGCGACCTTTCTATCATAAACTACTCGTTCGTATACTTCGTCTGCAATTATCCAAACATTGTTTTTTCTACATATTTCTAATATTTCTAGCTGTTCTTTTGTATCCATCATCCAGCCAGTAGGATTGTTCGGACTATTAATATATATACCTTTTACGTTAGCAATATTATTTTTAATATCGTCCATATTTAAAGACCATGTATTACTAATTTCTGAAAGAATTAATGGTATTTCTATTATTTTTCCTCCCATTATTTCAATGCATCTCATAAAGTTAGGCCATACTGGAGTAATACAAATAACTTTGTCGTTAGGATTTATCAATGCTTCTGCAGACATCATTAATGCGTTCATACCAGCAGCAGTTATCATAATTCTATCATGGGTAATATTTTTTTTATGCAGATTACTTGAATATTGAGACAAGGTTTCCACTAATTCTGGAACTCCATGATTAGTTGTATAAAAAGTATGTCCATTGTCTAAAGCCAATTTCATGGAATCAGATATGAAACTTGGTGTAATAATATCTGTTTCTCCAAACCAGAGTGGGATTACATCTTTATTATCAATTGCACTATTTGCAATTTTCCTTATAGGGGAAGTAGTTAGTTCTTCAATTATATTTCGCAATTTTAAACCTGTATTAATTAAAAGCACCCATTTGCCATGGAATAAACTCTAAATCACCAACTCCATTAATTTCTGATTTAGATTGTTGTCCTGAAGCAATATCTAGAATATATTGAAAAATTTCTTTTCCCATCTCTTCTATATTGGATTCTCCCATTAATATTTTGCCGCAGTTTATATCCATATCTTCAGTCATTCTTTCATATAAATCATTATTAGTTGCAAGTTTGATTGAAGGGGATGGTTTGCATCCAAAAACCGATCCTCTTCCTGTAGTGAAACAAATTATATTTGCACCACCAGCTACCATTCCAGTAACACTTAATGGATCGTATCCTGGAGTATTCATAAATGTAAAACCTTTCGCTTTAATAGGTTCAGCATATTGATAGACATCAACTAGATTCGTAGTTCCACCTTTAGCAACGGCACCTAATGATTTTTCAAGTATTGTAGTAAGGCCACCGGCCTTATTTCCTGGAGAAGGATCTTGATGTAATTGTTCTGGTTGATGTTTTGCTAAATAATCTTCTTGCCACCATTTAATGAAGTTTACTATTTTATTNCCAACTTCTTCAGTTATTGCTCTTCTTGTCAGAAGGTGTTCTGCTCCAAAAATTTCAGGAGTTTCTGCTAAAGTTCCTGTTCCACCATTTTTTACCAGCAAGTCTACTGCAGCACCTAATGCAGGATTTGCAGTCATNCCTGAATAAGCATCTGATCCACCACATTCTAGGCCTAAAATTAATCCTGAGGCCGGACACTTCTCNCTTTTGTTTTTATTTAATATTGGAAGCATTTGTTTNATCATTTCAACACCTTCATTAATAGTTTTTCTTGAGCCGCCAACTTCTTGAATAGTCATCATTTTAAAAGTGTCTGAGTTTGCCCAACTCATAGATTGAGCCATACCTGCTACTTGATTCACTTCGCANCCCAGGCCTATTACCAACAATCCGCCAAAGTTTGGGTGTCTTGAATATCCTTGCATTGTTGCCTGTAGAAGTTCCCATCCCATTCCACGGCTATTTCCTCCGCAACCTAAGCTATGAGTAATTGATACAACTCCATCAACATTTGGGNATTGAGNCATAACNTCTTCGTTAAAAGTATCNGCNATTTTTTTACAAACTGTGGCNGAACAATTNACCGAAGAAATAATACCAACAAAATTTCTTGTGCCATATTTTCCGCCTGNTCTTTTATAACCCATAAAAGTTGCTTGTTTATCCTCAGGCAGTATCTCTAATTCTTTGCAACCTTGAGAAAATTCATAATCTCTNTTTTTGTCTGACATTCCTGTATTATGAACGTGCACATGATCTCCAATANCAATATTATCAGTAGCTGTTCCAATAATATTATCGTATTTTATTATGTCTTCACCTTTGCTAATATTTTTGGTTGCTATTTTATGTCCAACTGGAATAAATTGTTTAGTAGTAATATTTTCGTCGTTTAATAATATATCTGGATCTATATCTGATTTTGCAGTTACTACATTATCGTTATTGTGAAGTCTAATTGCTAGAGGTTCCATTAATATTCTCCCAAAAATATTTGAAATAAAATTATATATTATATTTTTATTAATGAAAATTTAAATTTATTTTAAGTTTAAATTTGATTGTAAGATATTTTTGTTACAATAATTTATTGGTCTTTTTTGAAAAAAGTATATTATAATTTATTTTAAAACATATTTAAAGGTAGCTATAACTTAAGGGGAGAATATAATGAAATTAGTAAGGTATGGAGCAGTCGGAAAAGAAAAACCGGGTGTAATAGATTCAGATGGCAATATTAGAGATTTGTCTAAAAAAGTTCCTGATGTTAATGGTTCAATTTTAACTTCTGATAAATTAAAAAAATTAAATAATTTAAATATTGATAGATTACCTNTAGTTAAAGGTAAGAAAAGATTAGGTGTTCCTGTTTCAGGCATAGGTAAAGTAGTNTGTATTGGTTTAAATTATGTTGATCATGCTAAGGAAACGGGTAGTCCCATTCCTAGTGAGCCAATAATGTTTATGAAACCAACAAGTTCTTTAAGCGGNCCAAATGATGAGGTTATGNTACCTAAAGGTCTTATTTTAGGAAAAAGAGGCACAAAAGTGAAAGATTCTACACATGGTGATTGGGAAGTAGAATTAGGAATAGTAATTGGAAATCGTGCAAGATCTGTAAGTATGTCCAGAGCTTTAAGTCATGTTGCAGGATATACCTTAGTAAATGATGTGTCAGAAAGAGAATATCAAATGAAAGCAGCTGGAGGCCAATGGATTAGGGGTAAAGGATTTGATACTTCTTGTCCTGTTGGACCTTGGATGGTGACTAGAGATGAGGTAAGAAAAGTACAAGATTTAGACTTATGGCTAAATTTAAATGGTAAAAGAATGCAAACTGGNAATACNTCNACTATGATATTTGATGTTAAAACAATTGTNTCATANGTAAGTCATTATATGACTCTTGANCCAGGAGATTTAATTGCNACAGGTACTCCTCCNGGAGTTGGCGCNGGCATGAAGCCTCAAAAGTTCTTAAAACATGGTGATGAAATGCATTTAGGAATAGATAAATTGGGNGAGCAGTGTCAAAAAGTTGTTAAATGGAAGTAAAGGTTAAGCCTAAAATTTTTGTTCATTCTTGGTTATCTGATGATCTTTTAGCCAGATTAAAAAAATATTTTGATATTGATCATCATGATACTGCAAAGAGTATTCTGTCTGGAAAAGAACTTATGGACAGAGTAATAGATGTAGATGGAATATTAGTTCAATCTTCCTTAATTGACAAACCACTAATTCAATCATGCTCCAAATTGAAAATTGTAAGTAATGTTGGAGTAGGTTTTGACAATATAGATGCAAAATTTTGTACTAAAATGGGTGTGCAAGTAACGAATACTCCAGGAATTTTGAATGACGCGGTTGCTGATATGTCTATGGCATTANTATTAGCTGTAGCAAGAAGAGTTCCAGAAGGTGANAAAATTGTAAGATCAGGAGGNTTTAAAGCTAATTTTTATCATCTTTTATGGGGAGCAGACTTTAAAGGAGAAAATTTGGGAATTATAGGAATGGGTAGTATTGGTAAAGATGTTGCAAAGCGAGCTATTCCATTTGGCCTAAATATAAAGTATCATAATAGAAATAGATTAAATATTGATATTGAATCTTCATTAAATGCAGAGTGGATGTCATTAAAAGATTTATTAAAATCTTGTAAATTTATAATTATACTCTGTCCATTAACAGATGAAACAAGACACTTAATTACTATTAAAGAATTTAAAAATATGAAAAAAGATGCTTTTTTAGTAAATATTGCTCGTGGACCTATTGTTAAAGAGAGTGANTTAATTATAGCTTTAGAAAAAAAACTTATTTCAGGCTGTGCACTAGATGTGTTTGAATTTGAACCTAATTATGATATTAAGTTGGCTAAAATGGATAATGTTGTTTTGGCACCTCATGCAGGAAGTGCAAGTGTTAAAGCAAGAAAAGGTATGGTGGAGTTAGCAGCTAAAAATATTGAACATTTTTTTATTGAGAATAATGTGCTCAATCCAGTTAATTCCATTAATTAAGAGGTAAATTATGGCATATACAATTGATTTAACAGGAAAAATTGCTCTTGTAACAGGTGGTGCATCAGGAATAGGGTATGCAATAGCTGAAGCTTTTCTGGAAGCCGGAGCTGAGGTTATTGTAACAGCTAAAACTGATACTAGTTTAGAAAAGTGTAATGAAAAAACAAAATATGGTGTTTTAAAAAAAATTAAATTAGATGTTACAAATGATATTTCTATAGAAAACCTTTTTTCTCAAATAGATGATCTACATATATTAGTTAATAATGCGGGGATTGTTAAAAGGGGTTTAGAATTTAGGATTGAACATTTTGCAGATGTAATTAATACAAATTTAATGGGAGTAATGAGAATGAGTCATGAAGCTTTGCCTAAACTTGCTCTTACTCATGGTAATATAATAAACATAGCATCAATGTGGTCTTTTTTTGGTTCTCCGATGTCACCGGGATATACTGCGTCTAAAACTGGTATTATAGGTTTGACAAAAAGTTTATCAAATGCTTGGTATGAGCATCATGTGAGAGTAAATGCAATTGCTCCAGGTTATATTGAAACTAAATTAACTAAGCCTTTAAGGGATGAGAAAGAAGAAAAAGAAAAAATAACGGAAAGAACAGTTATGAAAAAATGGGGTGCACCTAAAGACATTGCGGGAGCAGCAGTTTATTTAGCTAGTGATAAAGCTAATTATACAACTGGAACTACTATCACAGTAGATGGAGGTTATAGTATAACATAATTTAGACTATTTTATAGCCATTTGATTTTCTTGCAAATCCATCAAATAGATTAAGCATTCTATCTCTCCAATGCCATAATACATCATCTTTTTCTAGTAATTGTTTTTTACTTGAGTTCCTGGCCCACATGAAAAAACCAAATAATAAATAGTCACAATACGTAGGTTTATCACCTGTAAAAAAATCATTATTTTTTAATAATTTTCTAAATGGATTAATTTCTTTTTGAAATATAGGTATAAATTTTTTACTTTCTTGTTCTACTTCTTCTAGTGTTTTGTTCAACATTTTTTCTCTAGTAGCTCGAAAATATATTTTATCGTCAGGTTGTATAACTTTATATACGTCAAAAACAATTATTCTTGCTAAAATACTCAATATTTTTGGATCCATATATAAATTGATTAAACTTGTAAGGTGCATATTTTCTTTACTACTAAATAAAGATGGTTTATCGGGATAGGTTTCATCTAAATACTTTGCGATTTGTAATGATTCTCCTACCCAATTTTTATTATCTTCTAGTACAGGGACAGTATTGAATCCTTTATGACTAATAGGCGATTTATCTGAAAATTTAACTTGTATTCTTTCAACTTTTTCGTAAAGTTCTTTATGATTTAAGGCCATAAGTATTCGCCAAGTATAAGGACTAAAGTATTGCTCATTAATAGCATCTAGCTCATAAAGTATCATATGTATTTTTTCACTTTCGCTTTTTTCTATTAAAATATGTAATATGCGTTATATGTTATATTAAATTGTATAAATTTAAAATAAAGTAAATAAAAAATAATGAATTATAATGATTATTTCATAGATGCGTTAAAATCTCTTAAAAAAGAAGGCAGGTATAGAGTTTTTAATGATATTAAGAGAAATATAGGAAAATTTCCTAAAGCTACTCATTATTCAAAAGAAGACACAAGTGAGGTTGCAGTTTGGTGCTCTAATGATTACTTAGGAATGGGTCAAAACAGCGAAGTAATAAATGCTATGCATGAAGCTATAGACAGTTCTGGAGCAGGTTCTGGAGGTACTAGAAATATTTCAGGTACAACACATTATCATGTATTATTAGAAAAAGAGCTAGCAGATCTTCATAATAAAGAGTCTGCTTTATTATTTACTTCTGGATATATTTCTAATGAAGCATCTTTAAGTACTTTAGCTTCTATTCTTCCTGATTGTGTTATTTTTTCAGATGAACTGAATCATGCTTCAATGATACAAGGTATGAGAAATAGTAGAGCAGAACGGTTTATTTTTAAGCATAATGATCCTGATCATTTAGCTAGTCTACTTCAGGAAATTGATTTTGATAGGCCAAAATTAGTTGCTTTTGAGTCAGTTTATTCAATGGATGGAGATATAGCACCAATTAAAGAGATATGTGAAGTAGCAAAAAAATATAATGCGATGACATATTTAGATGAGGTTCACGCAGTAGGAATGTATGGAAATAGAGGAGGAGGTATAGCTGAAAGACAAGGGTTGATGGATGAATTAGATGTAATAGAAGGTACTTTAGCTAAGGCATATGGTACTATGGGAGGTTATATTGCAGCAAATAAAGAAATTATTGATGTAGTTAGGTCTTTTGCTTCAAGCTTTATATTTACTACCTCTTTACCTCCTGCAATTGCAGCAGGCGCATTAGCATCGGTTAGACATTTAAAAAAATCAAACATTGAAAGGGAAAAACATCAAGAGAGGGCAGAAATGCTTAAAAATAAACTGAGACAAACTGGAATAGTGGTTATGCCTTCTGAAAGTCATATTGTGCCTGTTTTGGTTGGAGACCCAGTCCTTTGTAAGAAAGCTTCTGATATTTTGCTTAAAGAATATTCGATATATGTTCAGCCAATTAATTATCCAACAGTTCCAAAAGGTAAAGAAAGACTAAGATTTACTCCAAGTCCATTACATAATGATGAAATGATGGACCATCTTGTAAATTCTTTGAAAATAGTATGGAAGAAATTAGGTATTTCATCAATTAGTTAATTTTTTCACTTTACTAAACTATGAATTATCTCCTATGTTGCAGTTATTAAACTTAAAGGAGATATCATGAAATATTTTTTTAATTTATCTATATTTAGTTTAGCTTTTTTTTATTCAAAAATACTTTATGCCAGTGAAGGAATAGATTCATTAATTAATTCATGGCTATCTCCAATATCAAATAAGATTGCAGGCTTCGTTTTTTATTCCTTCAATGTCGCTGGAGCAGATATTAGGATTATTGTTTTATGGTTAATTGCAGGAGCTATATTTTGTACTTTTTATTTTGGGTTTGTGAATATCAGAATGTTCTCACACGCACTAGATTTGGTTAGAGGCAGATATGATAAACCTGATGCCAAAGGAGAGGTTTCTCATTTTCAAGCTTTGTCTACAGCTATATCAGGTACCGTTGGATTAGGAAATATTGCTGGAGTAGCAGTTGCCGTAGCAATTGGAGGGCCAGGTGCAACATTTTGGATGATTTTAGCTGGTTTTTTAGGAATGTCTCTAAAATTTTGTGAATGTACCTTAGGAGTAAAATATAGAGTTATTAATAGTGATGGAAGTGTTTCAGGCGGTCCGATGCATTATTTATCTAAAGGTCTTGCAGAAAAAGGTTATGCTAATTTAGGTAAAATTCTAGCTGTATTTTTTTCCATTTGCTGTATTGGTGGGGCATTAGGCGGAGGAAATATGTTTCAGGCAAATCAATCTTTTCAACAGTTTGTTTCTGTAACTGGAGGAGATGCTTCATTTTTTACTGATAAAGGATGGTTGTTTGGTTTAGTATTAGCCATTATTTTAGCTTTTGTAATAATAGGAGGAATTAAATCAATAGCTAAAGTTACTTCTCGGCTTGTTCCTTTAATGGCAATTATTTATCTTTTTGCAGGATTAATAATAATTATTATTAATATTACTGGTGTTCCTGAAGCTATACTTAGAATTATTAGTGAAGCTTTTTCTCCTTCGGCTGCAGCTGGAGGTGCATTGGGAGCATTAATAGTAGGTTTTCAAAGAGCTGCTTTTTCAAATGAAGCTGGATTAGGTTCTGCACCCATAGCTCACTCAGCAGTAAAAAGTGATAAACCAGTAACAGAAGGATTAGTTTCTATTTTAGAGCCTTTTATAGATACAATTATTATTTGTACAGTAACTGCTTTAGTAATTGTTATTACTGGAATGTATGATGACAGAGGTGAATTAGCAGGTATTGCTCTTACTTCTGCAGCCTTCGCTAAGACAATTCCATGGTTTCCTTATATACTGGCTGTAGCAGCAATTTTATTTGCTTTTTCTACTATGATTGCTTGGTCTTATTATGGTTTAAAGTCTTGGACATTTTTATTTGGTAATTCCAAACATTCTGAGAATATATTTAAGGTTATATTTTGTATTTTTGTTATTATTGGTTCTTCAGTTAGTTTAGGGTCGGTTCTAGATCTTTCTGATTCTATGATCTTTTTAATGTCTGTTGCAAATTTAGTGGGAGTATATTTTTTAGCTGGGGTAGTCAGAAAAGAAATAAATGATTATATGAAGCAGATAAGCGATGGAAAAATTAAAAGAACTGATATAAATTAATATATAAATTATTATAAGTTGCTAGGGAAAATTTTTTGGACGAAAAATCTCCATATATTATTGGTTTATCTTCTGATCATGCAGGTTATGAATTAAAAGAAAGAATCAAAGGCCAATTGATAAAAAAAGATACTAAATATAAGGATTTTGGAACCTATAGTGAAGGTTCTGTAGACTATCCTGATTATGGTAAATTATTGGGTGAAGCCATAGTAAATAAGAAAATTAAATATGGAATAGCTATATGCGGAAGTGGTATAGGTATTAGTATTGCTTTGAATAGAATTGCTGGTGTTCGAGCAGCTCTTTGTTATAATAATGATATGGCCAGATTAGCACGACAACATAATGACGCTAATGTAATAGTATTTGGAGCAAGATTTATAAGTTATAAAACCGCCATAAATTTATTGGATATATTTGATAAAGAACAATTCGAAGGTGGAAGGCATATTTCAAGGATAAACAAATTAGGGTGAATACATATAAGGAAGATAATATGAATAATACAAATAATTCTATAGATTTTGTAAATTTGAATAACAATATTTCTGACTGCATAAATATCAATGATGAGGAATTATTGAATGCACTTAAAGGAGAGTTAAATAGACAACAAAATTCCATAGAATTAATTGCTTCTGAAAACTTTGTAAGTCAAACAGTTTTAGATGTTCAGGGCTCTGTTTTAACAAACAAATATGCTGAAGGATATTCTGGAAAACGTTATTATGGTGGATGTGAATTTGTGGATATGGCTGAAGATCTCGCAATAAAAAGAGCATGTGAATTATTTTCTTGTGCTTGGGCAAATGTTCAGCCTAATTCTGGTTCCCAAGCAAATCAAGCAGTTTTCTCTGCTTTATTAGAACCTGGTGATACAATTTTAGGAATGTCCCTTGCAGCTGGAGGTCATTTAACCCATGGTGCTAAACCTAATCAATCGGGTAAATGGTTTAAATCCATTCAGTATGGAGTAAATAAAAATGATGGTATTATAAATTATGATGAGTTAGAAGGCCTTGCAGAGAAACACAGTCCTAAATTAATTATAGCTGGTGCTTCAGCTTATTCAAGACACATAGATTTTGAAAGGTTTAGGAATATAGCAAATAAAGTAGGAGCGTATTTATTAGCAGATATTGCCCATTATTCAGGATTAATAGCTGCTGGAGAATATCCTAGTCCAATAAAGTATGCACATGTTGTTACTACCACTACACACAAAACTCTAAGAGGACCTAGGGGGGGTATGATCCTTTCAGACGACATTGAGTTGGGAAAATTGTTTGATAAAGCTATTTTTCCTGGAATTCAAGGAGGTCCATTAATGCATGTTATTGCAGCCAAGGCTGCAGCTTTTGGAGAAGCTCTAAAACCGGATTTTAAAAAATATATAAAGCAAATTATTATAAATGCACAAACCTTATCAAAAACACTAGAAAAAAAAGGAATAAATATAGTTTCAGGAGGTACAGATAGTCATGTAATATTATGTGATTTAAGACCTCTTGGATTGACAGGAAAAATTTCTGAAGAAAGTTTGGATAGAGCGGGGATCACTTGTAATAAAAATGCTGTTCCATTTGATGAGGCAAAACCATTTATAACATCAGGATTAAGAATTGGGACGCCTGCGGCAACTACTAGAGGTTTTAAAGAAAATGAAATGATAGAAATAGGAAATTTAATAGGAGATGTTTTAGTTGGTTTAGTAAAAAATCCAGAAAATAATTTAAATATTGAAAAAGAGGTATTTAAAAAAGTAAAAATTTTATGCGATAAATTTCCATTATACCCCTCAATAAATTATATTCATAAAAAGGAATAAATTAATGAAATGTCCATATTGCGGAGCTAATGATACACAAGTGAAAGACTCTAGACCTACAGAAGATTCTGCAGTTATAAGAAGAAGAAGATCATGTACTAACTGTGGTGCAAGATTTACTACTTTTGAAAGAGTGCAATTAAGAGATTTAATAGTTATTAAAAGAGATAATAAAAAAGTTGATTTCGATAGAGATAAACTGGCACGTTCTATAATGATTTCTTTTAGAAAAAGACCTATAGACGCAGAAAAAATTGAAAAAATGATAACAGGAATTGTTAGGAGGTTAGAAACTTCTGGTGAAAATGAAATACCAAGTAGTAAAATTGGAGAAATGGTAATGGACGCTCTAGCCTTAATTGATCAGGTTGCTTATGTAAGGTTTGCAAGTGTTTATAGAAATTTTCGTGAAGCAAGAGACTTTGAAAAATTTGTAGGCAACCTCAGAGAAGAATAAGCGAATTATAAAATAAGGAGCATATTTATCGATGCGATTAGAAGTTGCTATGAGGAGTGCACTATCTCTTGCTAATCATGGAATTGGATCTTGTTATCCGAATCCTAGTGTTGGTTGCGTAATTTTAGATAAATCTAATAATTTAATAGGCTGTGGGAGAACATCAGATGGAGGTAGACCGCATGCTGAACTTAATGCATTAAGTTCTTTACAGGGAAATCCTAGAGGAGGAACTGCTTTTGTTACTTTAGAACCATGCGCTCATAAAGATACAACTCCTTCATGTGCAGAATTATTAATTAAATCAGGAGTAAAAAGAGTTTATATTTCCGTTAAAGATCCTGATAAAAGAACTGCAGGAAAAGGTATTAAATTATTAGAAAAAGCTGGTATTGAAGTATATACAGGACTTTTTTCTGATGAAGCTTCAGATCAAAATGCAGGATTTTTAAAACGTATCAATCATGGCTTACCATCAGTTTCTCTTAAAATTGCATCAAGTTTAGATGGAAAAATTGCCTGCTTTAATGGGCAAAGTAAGTGGTTAACAGGTAAAATAGCAAGAACTCACGGACATCTATTAAGGGCTAAATATGATGTGATTTTGTCAGGAATAAATTCTATAATAAAGGATAATTCAAGGTTGAATTGTAGGGTAAAAGGTTTAGAAAAAAGATCTCCAATAAAAGTAGTAGTTGATTCAAAATTATCTATACCTTTGTCTTCCAATGTAATTAATAATGTCAAGAAAGTTCCATTAATAATATGGACATCAAAATTTTCTAATAAAAAGAAAAAAAAGAAGCTAATTGATATGGGAGTAGAAGTATTAGAAATTCCAAAAAATAATAATAATTATTTAGATTTAAATTATGGTTTAAAAAATTTAAGTAAAAAAGGTTACAATAGTTTACTAGTAGAAGGCGGAAGTGAAATATATTCATCTTTAATCAAAGAAGAATTAGTTGATAAGATTTATTATTATAGAAGTGGAAAAATTATTGGTGGAGATGGATTATCAAGTATATCTTCCTATAATTTAAAAAATTTAAAAAACGCAAAAAAATTTAAAATATTTAGTTCAGATATTATTGATGGCGACATCTTAGAAATATGGAAGAAATAATATACTTATTTAATTGGAGTCTAGATATATGTTTACTGGAATAATACAAGATGTTGGAAAAATAGTTTCTTTAGACACTAAAAATAAGGATATTCTTCTAGGTATTGAAACTAATTTATCTTTGAATAAAACTCATTTAGGAGATTCTATATCCTGTTCTGGTATATGTCTTACAGTTGTTGCAATAAACAAGAATATTTTCAAAGTTGAATTATCTCAAGAAACTTTAAACATAACTAGTGCAAAAAATTGGAAAATAGGAACTAAATTAAATTTAGAATTCTCATTACTTGTAGGAGATCAAATTGGAGGGCATATTGTTTCTGGTCATATAGATGGCGTCTCTGTATTAAAAAGCAGAGAAAAAATAAAAGGTTCTTATAAATTAGATTTTAGAGTTCCAAAAAAATTTATCAAATTTATAGTTAACAAGGGTTCTATATCTATAGACGGTGTATCATTAACAGTAAATAAAATTAAAGAAAATATTTTTAGCGTCAATATAATTTCTCATACTTTTCAAAATACAACTTTAGGTTTTTTAAATATAAATGATAAAGTAAACATTGAAGTTGATACTATGGCAAGATATGCTGTAAAATTGGCGGAAAATTATATGAAAAGAATAACAAATGGTAAACAGTAAAGTAATAAATACAAACTTATCTCCAATAGAAGATATAGTAAATGAGGCCAGAAATGGTCGTATGTATGTATTAGTAGATAATGAAGATAGAGAAAATGAAGGTGATTTAATAATTCCTGCACAAATGGTCACACCAGATATAATAAATTTTATGGCAACACATGGGAGAGGATTAATTTGTCTTTCTCTTTCAAAAAGTAGGATTGATGAGTTGGAGTTAAGTCCAATGGATAGAAGGAACCCAGGGTCATTAGATACTGCTTTTACAGTTTCTATAGAATCTACAAAAGACGTTACTACGGGTATATCTGCTGCTGATAGAGCTAAAACTATTCAAGTCGCAATTGATAAAAATTCAACATCTAATGACATAAGAACTCCTGGTCATGTGTTCCCCTTAAAAGCAAGAGAAGGTGGTGTTTTGGTTAGAGCTGGTCATACTGAAGCTGCTGTTGATATTTCAAGAATAGCAGGTTTAAATCCTTCAGCAGTTATTTGCGAAATAATGAATAAAGATGGCACTATGGCGAGGTTAAAGGATTTACTACCTTTTTGTAAAAAACATGGGCTTAAAATTGGATCTATAGCGGATTTAATTCGTTATAGAGTAAATAATGACCCTATAATTAAGCGAGAAAATAATAATAAGCTTTTTACAAAATTGCATGGTGAATGGGAAATATTTGCTTATAAAAATACAGTTGAAATAAAGGCAAATAATCATTTTGCGATTGTTAAAGGTAAATTAGATGTTAGTAAACCTGTTTTGGTTCGAGTGCATGTTTGTAATTTTATTAACGATATTTTTGGTGGATATACAGGAAATTCAGAAGGTAAAAACAATATTTCCTTGTATGATTCAATGTCTGAAATAAATAAAAATGGTTCAGGATTAATTGTTTTAATTGGTTCAAATGAAGATAATTATCAACTTAATATTAGTTCTGGTTGGAAATTAGAAGACAAAATTAGGGAACATGGAATAGGTGCGCAAATTATAAGAGATTTAGGCGTTAGAGAAATGATTTTACTAAGCAAATCTAAGCGTGAAGTTATAGGTTTAGAAGGCTTTGACATAAAAGTTAATTCTCAAAGAGATATGTCGAATGGATAAAAATAATAAAAAAATATTGATTGTAACATCTAGGTTTTATAATGAAATTTCAGCTGATTTAGAAAAAGAAACTATTAAAACTTTGGAATATAATAATTATGAGTTTGATATTATATCTGTACCAGGAGCTTTTGAGGTACCTGCGGTAATAGCAGTCTCGGCGCAAAATAATAATAATAAATATTTGGGGTACATAGCCTTAGGTTGTGTGATTAGGGGAGAAACATCTCATTATGATTATGTTTGTAAGGAAAGTGCAAGAGCGTTAATGAGTATTTCTCTTAAGGGAGTTGCAATTGGTTATGGTATTTTGACATGTGAAAATAAAGAGCAGGCAATTAAAAGATCCAAACCAGATGGTTTAAACAAAGGCCAAGCTGCAGCATTGGCATGTATTTCTATGATTAATACTTTAGCTAAATTTAAAAATGATTAAAACTAATAAAACTTTTTCTCGGTTAGCTGCAGTACAGATATTATTTCAATTAGATTTTAATGAAAAAATGAATATAGAAATATTAAAAGAAATTTCTGATGAAATTATATATGAAAAATATATTAGTTTTAAAGATATTAATGATAAGAATTATAAAAATTTAAAACTAGATAAAAAATGGTTTTTCACTCTGGTAACAAAAGTTTTCTCTTTAAAAAAAGATATAGATGAAAAACTTACTCAATATTTTGAGGGAAGTTGGACCGTAGATAGGATGGATGCTACGTTGATAAATATATTAAGATGTGCATATGTAGAATTTAATTATTTTTCTAGAATACCATTAAATGTAGTAATTAGTGAATATACTAATGTATCCGCATGTTTTTTTAATGATTCAGAAATAAATTTTGTAAATAGTTTTTTAGATAGATTGTCTAAGTCTTAGATAATAAGTCTTAGATAAAATGTAATTAAAATTTTATGGAAAAAAATATGTATGAGGAATTTAGTTTTATAGAAAAAAAACTTCAACCACTTACATTTGGTAATACAGCTGCGAGAAGTTTAAAAGATGATTGTTCATTTTTTTCTAAAGTTAATGATTTAGTTATCAGCGTAGATAACTCTATTGAGGGAATACATGTTCCATTAGGAACAGATAGTCGGATTCAGGCCAGAAGGGCAGTATTAAGAGCCTTATCAGATATTGCTACATTTGGGGCTAGTCCATTATGTATTTTATCTTCTATAAGCATTCCAAATAATTTTAAAAAAAACATTTTTGATAAAATAGCATCTGGCTTCAAAGATGCTTTAATTGAATATGAAATGTTTTTAGCAGGAGGTGATATAACTATATATGAAGGGCCTTTATCCTTTTCTATTACAGTATTAGGAAGGAATGGAGTAGAAAATTTAGGAAGAACAGGAGCAAAAAATGGAGATCTTATAGTTTTATCTGGAGATATTGGTAGTTCATTTATAGGTTTAAAATTATTACAAAATAAAATTTCTCAAGAAAAAGTTGATAACTATACTTTTTTTATTAATAAATTTTTAGTTCCATTTCCAAGAATAGAATTAGGAAAAATAATTAGTAGTTTTTCTACGTCAATAATTGATATTTCAGATGGATTAATATCGGATTTAAACCATATTTGTTCTCAAAGTAATTTAGGAGCGAGGATAAATATAAATAATATACCAGTTTCAAAGGTTGCCAAAAATTTAATGAACTCAAAAATAATTAGCTTTAGTGATTTAATTACTGCAGGAGATGACTATGAGTTATTATATACAATTAATCCAAAAGATTCTGAAAATATAGATGAAGACTCTATCATAATTGGAGAAATGTTTAAAGATAGTGAATGTAAAGTGGTAGATGAAAATAATAAAATTATTATATCTGATAAGGGTTTAACAGGGTATAGACATTTTTAAAGTTAAAATTATTTAATATATTTTTAATTGTATGTTGCACTAATTAATAACCTCTGGCATGTTATCGTAAATTTAAAAATTATTATTTAATATAATGGGATAATTTATTATGAATGAAGTTATATATTTTGCTATTGCTTGTGGAGCACTAGCTTTACTATACGGTTTAATAACTGCTAAATCTGTTATTAGTTCAGATGCTGGTTCTAAAAAAATGCAAGAAATTTCTGGTGCAGTTCAAGCAGGAGCTTATGCTTATTTAAATCGTCAATACCGAACTATTTTTATGGTGGGTATAGTAATATTTTTATTATTAATATTTTTGTTAGATATTAAGGTAGCTCTAGCATTTGCCTTAGGAGCTGTTTTATCAGGAGCTGCAGGATATATTGGTATGGTTGTGTCAGTTAAAGCAAATGTTAGAACTGCACATTCTGCTAGTAAGGGTTTAGCAGAGGGTTTAAGTATAGCTTTTAGATCTGGAGCAGTTACAGGTATGTTAGTTGTAGGTTTAGCTTTGCTTGCAGTTACAGGGACTTATTACTTATTGATTTTAAATGGTTCTACAGGAAGAGATTTAATAGATCCATTAGTTTCACTTGGTTTTGGAGCTTCGCTTATTTCTATATTTGCTAGATTAGGTGGCGGTATTTTTACTAAAGGGGCTGACGTAGGAGCAGACTTGGTGGGAAAAGTAGAAGCCGGAATACCTGAAGATGACCCTAGAAATCCTGCTGTAATAGCAGATAATGTTGGAGATAATGTTGGAGACTGTGCAGGAATGGCAGCAGATTTATTTGAGACCTATGCTGTAACTGTAGTTGCAACAATGGTTTTGGCCTCAATATTTTTTGTAGGACAATCAGCAATGTCAAGCATGATGCTACTTCCAATAGCAATCGGTGGAGTATGTATTATAGCCTCAGTAATAGGTACTTTTTTTGTAAAATTAGGATCAGGTGGATCTATAATGGGAGCTTTATATAAAGGTTTCATAGTATCTGCAGTACTTTCATTAATTGGAATTGGTTTCGTTACTGATTATATAATTGGATTTGATAAAATCTTTGAAGTTTCAAATACTTCATTTACAGGAATTGAATTATTTTATTGTGGTATATTAGGTATAGTTCTTACTGGTCTAATAATTTGGGTAACGGAATACTATACTGGTACTAATTATAGGCCTGTTAAATCTGTTGCTGCAGCATCGGAGACAGGACATGGAACAAATGTTATACAAGGTCTGGCAGTATCAATGGAAGCAACTGCAATTCCTGCAGTATTAATATGCGCTGCTATAATAATATCACATATGCTTGCTGGTTTATTTGGGATTGCAATAGCAGTTTCAAGTATGCTTGCTTTAGCAGGAATGGTTGTAGCACTTGATGCTTATGGGCCAGTGACAGATAATGCAGGTGGTATAGCAGAAATGGCTAACCTTGATGAATCTGTTAGAAAAACTACTGACGCTTTGGATGCTGTTGGAAATACTACAAAAGCTGTTACCAAGGGTTATGCTATTGGTTCTGCTGGATTAGGAGCTTTAGTTTTATTTGCAGCTTATACTTCAGATTTAAACTATTTTAGCAGTAATCCTTCAGAGTTTCCATATTTTGCGGGTGTTGAATTAAATTTCTCTCTAGAAAATCCATATGTAGTTGTTGGATTACTTTTAGGAGGTTTATTGCCATATCTTTTTGGGGCACTTTCTATGACGGCTGTAGGAAGAGCTGCAGGTTCAGTTGTTATTGAAGTTAGGAGACAATTTAAGGAAATTAAGGGTATAATGACAGGAAAAGGAAAGCCAGATTATGCTAGAGCAGTAGATTTGTTAACAAAAGCTGCCATTAAAGAAATGATTGTACCTTCTTTGCTTCCAGTCTTAGCTCCAGTTATATTTTATTTTGTAATATTTTATATCACGGGAGGTGATAAATCGGCTGCTTTTTCTGCCGTTGGAGCAATGTTGTTAGGTGTTATTGTAACGGGTTTATTTGTAGCGCTTTCAATGACAGCAGGAGGAGGAGCATGGGATAATGCAAAAAAATATATTGAAGATGGTAACCATGGAGGTAAAGGCTCTGAAGCTCATAAAGCAGCTGTAACTGGAGATACAGTAGGGGATCCTTATAAAGATACCGCGGGACCAGCTGTAAATCCTATGATAAAGATAACTAACATCGTTGCTTTAATGTTGTTAGCTATTTTAGCTCATTAATAAATAATGATACATAAAGGGGCTTAATATGCCCTTTTATGTATTTTATTTTGTAACAGAACTTTTTAATACATCTTTAAATATTTGCTGAAATAAAGTTGTTTCATTACCTTTAGTTTCTGTTTCGTCTTTATTATACGTAATCTTATTTAAGTCATCTTTTGAGTATGTATTTATTTCTATAGCTTCATTTTGAGAATTAAATACAATTTCATAAACTGTATGGTCTATCAATTCAGGTTTATAAAATGATTTATGTAATAGAGAACTTTTAATATAATACCATTTATTAAATTCAAATGCGGATTTCGTAGTTGGAGGTCCTAATAAAGCTTCTACTTCAGCTTTTTCGAGTTTTCTTTCGACAACTGTATTAATTAATTTTTCAATATTAAGAGTACCGTGATTACTTACTCTGCCACTACAGGACATACACAAGTAAAGTGTAAATAAGAAAAAAAATAGTAATTTAATAAATTTAAAATTAAATAAAATTTTCATAATTAATTGTTCTACTATCACATTGTTATATATATTTGTATATGTATTAAATAATAATGTTATTGTAAGCAATATGATTTTTAAGTCTTTTAAAAAAATATATAAAACAAATCAAGAAATAGATAAAGTTTTTGTATTTTATAATAATTTAGTGAATTTGGCACGAAATCCTGATTTATATTTAAAAGGGGGTGTTCCAGATACTATTGATGGTAGATTTGAACTGATTGTTTTACATGCACATTTTTTTATAAAAAAGTTAACTAAATCAGGAGATAAAGGACATACGTTTGCGCAAAATTTAATAGATTGCATGGTTAAAGACTTTGATCTTTCTTTAAGAGAAATTGGTGTAGGGGACTTATCTGTCGGTAAAAAAGTCAAACATATGGTATCTTCTTATTATGGAAGAGCAAAAATTTATGATGAGACTATTATTGATTTTAATGGAAATTTTTTAAAAGCCTTAAAAAATAATTTATATGGAACTGTTGTTCCAAAAGACTCACATTTAAAATTTATTTTAGAATATATAAAGTTACTAAATGAGGTAATAGATAAAATTGATGGTAAAAATTTTATAAAATGTTTTGAATATAAATACTTTGAGGAAATTCGTGGCTAAGAATAAAATTAAATCTTCTTTTTTTGAAAAGTTAAGCTTGGAAAATATCACAAGTTCAATTGGTATAATTGATTTATATTTTGATGATAATAAAAAAAAAGATATAATAGACAGACTTCCTATCCTTGATATTGAATATGTAAAAGTTAGTATTGAATATAAAAAAATTAATAAGACAGATATTGATGCATTGTATAAAATAAAATTAAAAGGTTCGCAAGAGTGTATTATTACTTTAGAACCTATAGATTTTTTTCTTAAAAAGAATTTCAAAATGAGTTTTATTGATAGTGATAAAATTGACGTTAAGAAATTAGACGATGAATTTATAGAACCGATAATAAACAAAAATGTAAATTTTGGAGAAATTGCGTTACAAATGTTATCTTTATATATAAACCCTTATCCAAGATCTAAAGGTAAAAATGTCGAACTGGATAAAATGATTAATGATAGTAATAAAAGCATTTCAAATAATAATGCATTTGAAGTATTGAATAAAATGAAGAAATAGTTATAAGTTTATATTATTTTATACTTTAGAAAGGTTTTTTGATGGCAGTTCCAAAAAGTAAGATATCTCGATCTAGAAGGGGTCAAAGAAGATCACATGATGCTCTTAAAAAAGCAACATATGTAGAATGTGCAAATTGTGGAGAGATGAAGCTTCCTCATAATATTTGTCCTGCTTGTGGTTTTTATTCTGGTAGAGAGGTTTTGGCTTCAGACCAAAACTAAATAATATTTACAATGAATAAAAAAATAATAGCAATTGATGCAATGGGCGGTGATAAGGCTCCTAAATCGGTTATTGCAGGATTAGCTATTTCGGCTATAAGAAATCCTAATTTTAAGTATCTTATATTCGGTGATAAAACTAAAATTACACCTCTAATTAAAAGAAGAACTAATTTAATTGCTGCTTCAGAAATTATTCATACAGAGGATTGGGTTAGAAATGATGAAAAGGCATCTATAGCTCTTAGAAGGTCTAAAGATACAAGTATGGGTCAAGCTATTAAGTCTGTTTCAGAAGGTAATTCAGACGCCATAGTCTCTGGAGGCAATAGTGGAGCTTTAATGGCTATGTCAATTTTTGGTTTGAAAAGGATAACTGGAATAAGTAGGCCTGCATTAGCAGCCATAATGCCTACTATTAATGGTGAATTATTAGCATTAGACTTAGGAGCTAATGTTGATTGTACTACTCAAAATTTAATTGATTTTTCTGTAATGGGGATTGTATTTGCTCAGCAAGTATTAGGTAAGCCTTATCCAAAATTTTCTTTTTTAAATGTAGGAGAAGAACAAAATAAGGGTAAAACGGTAATACATGAAGCTGCAGAAGTTATAGAAAGTGGATATTTTAATAAGTTTTATAATGGTTATATTGAAGGTAATAATATAGTGAAAGGTAATGTAGATGTAGTGGTCTGTGACGGTTTTAGTGGTAATATAATGTTAAAAACTGCTGAAGGAACTGCAAAATTATGTGCTGAATATATAAAGCAAGTTTTTAATTCAAGTTTTTTAGGTAAATTTTCTTATTTAATAGGTAGGTCATCATTTTTAGGAATTAGAAAAAAAATGGATCCTAGAAAGCATAATGGTGCAGTA
>PAYS01000010.1 GCA_002715265.1 Candidatus Pelagibacterales bacterium | reverse complement strand
CATCTGTCAGTAACAGAGACTCTCAAATAATTTATTTTTCTTTTGTAGTTATCAATTAGCATTGTTTATAATCTCTAAGGTTATCACTTCTAAATCTATAACTTTTTTTCCAGAATTCTCAAAATTAATTGTAGCTTTATTACCAATACAAGACTGAATTTGTCCTATTCCCCAATTAGGTTGGCTTGGGCACTTTACTAAGGTACCAGGTGTATAATCGCTAAATATAATGTTTTTTTCCATTATTGTTCTTGTGATGTAGACACAAATATTTACTATCTATATTAGAATCATATGGATAAAAAAGATAATTTAAATAAATTAAAATCAGTCATTTCTAACATCGAGAAATCCTACGGAAAAGGATCAATAATGATGCTTGGAAAAAGAAATGAAGATGAGAATATAGATGTTTATTCAACTGGATCTCTTGGATTAGATATTGCCTTAGGTATTGGAGGTCTTCCAAAGGGAAGAGTTGTAGAGGTATATGGCCCTGAGAGTTCAGGTAAAACTACGTTAACACTTCATATAATAGCAGAGGCCCAAAAAAAGGGTGGCACATGTGCTTTTATTGATGCTGAACATGCTCTAGATCCTGGTTATGCAAAAAAACTTGGTGTGAATATTGATGAATTATTAATATCTCAACCTGATACCGGTGAACAGGCTTTAGAGATCTCTGACACTCTTGTAAAATCTGAAGGAATAGATTTATTAGTTATAGACTCAGTAGCAGCATTAGTTCCTAGAGCAGAATTAGAGGGGGAAATGGGAGATCATCATGTAGGTCTTCAAGCTAGATTAATGAGTCAGGCGTTAAGAAAATTAACCTCAACAATTTCTAAATCAAATACAACAGTTATATTTATTAATCAAATTAGAATGAAAATAGGAGTAATGTTTGGAAGTCCGGAAACTACTACTGGAGGTAATGCGCTTAAATTTTATTCTTCAGTTAGATTAGATATAAGAAGGATAGGACAAATTAAAGAGAGAGATGAAGTAATAGGAAATCAAACTAGAGTTAAGGTAGTAAAAAATAAGGTTGCTCCACCATTTAAGGTTATAGAATTTGATATAATGTATGGTCAAGGAATTAGTTATAATGGTGAGCTAGTAGACTTAGGAGTTAAATCTGAAGTAATAGAAAAGTCTGGCTCGTGGTATTCTTATAAAGAAGAAAGAATTGGTCAAGGAAGAGAAAATGTAAAACAGTATTTAGCTGATAATCCTGAGATTGCTGATAACATAGGAAGTGAAATAAAAGAAAAGATGGGAATAGGGTCAGATTTAACTAATTTAGAAGAAGACTTAACTGAAGATGAGGAAAAATCAGTAAATTCTGCAGAATAAACTAGACTAGTATGATAATCCTTTTAAAAACAATCTTTTTATTATAGTTAATAAAGTGGTATTATTGTTTTAGGAGGAATAATTTGTCAAATTCTACGGAAGAGATAAGAAGATCATTTTTAGATTATTTTTCTTCAGTTCAGCACGAAGAATTACCTTCTTCACCGTTAATTCCTCAAGACGATCCCACACTATTATTTACTAATGCCGGAATGGTGCAATTTAAAAATATTTTTACCGGAAAAGAAAAATCATTATATCAAAGGGCAACTACTTCTCAAAAATGTTTGCGAGCTGGAGGAAAACATAATGATCTTGAAAATGTAGGATATACAGCCCGTCATCATACTTTTTTTGAAATGTTAGGAAACTTTAGTTTTGGAGATTATTTTAAAGAGTCTGCAATAGATTATGCTTGGAATTTAGTTACAAAAATATATGAGTTGAAAAAAGAGCAATTATTAATAACAGTCTATGAACAAGATGAAGAAGCATTTAATTTGTGGAAAAAAATATCAGGTTTACCAGAAGAAAAAATTATAAAAATAAATACTTCAGATAATTTTTGGTCTATGGGTGATACTGGTCCTTGCGGGCCTTGCTCAGAGATTTTTTATGATCATGGCCCTCATATTAAAGGTGGTATTCCAGGCAGTAAAGAGCAAGATGGAGATAGATATATAGAGATTTGGAATTTAGTCTTCATGCAGTACGAAATGATGGCTGATGGAACAAAATCTAATTTACCTAAACCTTCAATTGATACAGGAATGGGACTTGAAAGAATGGCTGCTATATTGCAGGGAGTTAATAATAATTATGATATAGATTTATTTAAAAAATTGATAAATTCATCTATTGAATTATCTGATATTGATAGTAATGAAGAAAATTTGGTATCTCATAGAGTAATTTCAGATCATTTAAGAGCGTCTGCCTTTTTAATAGCTGATGGTATTTTACCTAGTAATGAAGGCAGAGGATATGTTTTAAGAAGAATTATGCGAAGAGCTATGCGGCATGTACATAAGCTAGGCATTAAAGACTTACATATGTATAAATTGGTAGATAGTTTAAAAAATATTATGGGAAGGTCTTTTGATGAGTTAAAAAGAGCTCAGCCTTTAATTGAGAATACTTTAATGCAGGAAGAAGAAAAATTTAGAGAAACTTTAGAGAGAGGTATTGGTTTGCTGAATAAATCTATTGATAATTTGAGAAATTCAGAACCATTATCAGGAGAAGTTGCATTTAAATTATATGATACATATGGTTTCCCAGTAGATTTAACTGCGGATATTTTAAGAGGACATGGTAAAGAATTAGATTACGAAGGTTTTAAAGCTAATATGAACCAACAAAAAGATAAAGCAAGAAAATCATGGAGTGGTTCTGGGGAGCAAGAAACTTCAGAAATATTGATGAAATTGAAAGAAAAGCATAATGACTCAGAATTTGTTGGGTATGAAAAGATTTCTGAGCAAATAAGAATAATTTCAATTATAAAAGGTGATGAAGAGTTAGTTGAGGCATTAATAGATAATGAAGTATCTGTAATTACAGATAAAACTCCTTTTTATGGTGAGTCTGGAGGTCAGGAAGGAGATAAAGGATTTTTTGAATGGGAGAATGGTAGTGCAAAAGTTATTGATACAATTAAAGTTGATGACATAATAATTCATTCGGTCAAGGTTTTAGAAGGAGTTTTAAAAGTAAATAGTAAAATTATGGCTACTGTAGACCTTAATAGAAGAGATTCGCTAAAAATTCATCACAGCGCTACCCATTTGCTGCATGAATCATTAAGAAGACATGTTGGAAGTCATGTAACTCAAAAAGGTAGTTTGGTTGCAGAAGATAAATTGAGATTTGATATAAGTCATAATAAGCCTATCAATAAAGAAATTATAAATATTATTGAAGAAGAAATTAATGAACAAATAAGAATAAACTATGATGTTTCTACTTCGGTGATGTCTATTAAAGAAGCTCAAAATATGGGTGCGCTTGCATTATTTGGTGAAAAATATGGAGAAAAAGTTAGAGTAGTTTCAATGGGTAGGGATTTAAAAAAAGATATTTATTCAACGGAATTATGCGGAGGAACGCATGTAAACAGATCGGGAGATATAGGAGCGTTTAAAATCATTTCAGAATCTGCTTTAGGTTCTGGAGTCAGAAGAATAGAAGCTGTAGCTGGAAATGCAGCTATTAAATATTTCCAATCTGAAAGTAAAATTTTAGAGAAATTAAGTTCAGATTTAAAGGTAAATAATGATAAAATAATAGATAGAGTTAATTCCTTATTAGACGATAAAAGAAAATTAGAAAAAAAGATTATTGAATTAAATAAAACATTAAACACTTCTAATTTTTCTAATAATAAGACTGATTATGAAAATGTAGGTGATGTAAAGGTTATATCTAAAATTATGAATGACCTGCCATCAAAAGAACTAAAAGGATTAGTTGACGCATTCAAAAAAGAGCTGAAAGAAGGGATTGTAGTTTTAATAAGTATTACAAACAATAAAGCTTCTTTAGTTGTAGGAGTAACGCAAGGTTTAGTAAATGCTTATGATGCTGTAGATTTGACTAAAATAGGGGTAGAAGTTTTAGGAGGAAAAGGTGGAGGAGGCAGGCCTGATTTAGCTCAAGGTGGTGGCCCTAATTACAAAGAATCTGAGGCTTCTATTTCCGCAATTTTAAATAAAATAAAAGATGGTTAATTTAAGCAAAAGATTTTTTTAAATTTTTATCAAGTTCATTTAAAAAGTCTATTGTTTCCATCCATTCTTTATTTTTTCCTACTAATAAAGCTAGATCTTTTGTCATGACGCCACCCTCAATTGTTTTAATACATACGTCTTCTAATTTTTCAGAAAACTTCTGTAAGTTATCTGAATTATCAAATTGACCTCGGTACCATAAACCTCTTGTCCAAGCAAAAATAGATGCTATTGGATTAGTAGATGTAGATTCTCCCCTTTGATAAGCTCTATAATGTCTTGTAACTGTCCCATGGGCTGCTTCAGCTTCAATAGTTTTTCCATCTGGTGTCATTAGTACTGAAGTCATCAATCCAAGGGAACCAAAACCTTGAGCTACAACATCAGACTGTACGTCTCCGTCGTAATTCTTACATGCCCAAACATAACCGCCTTCCCATTTAATTGAGGCTGCAACCATATCATCTATTAATCTATGTTCATAAATAATTCCTTTTGAATTAAATTTATCTTTGAATTCTTTATCAAATGTTTCTTGAAATATATCTTTAAATCTACCATCATACGCTTTCAAAATAGTATTTTTTGTAGAAAGATACACTGGCCACCCTAGATTTAAACCATAATTGAAACAAGCTCTAGCAAAACCTCTTATGGAATCATCTAAATTAAACATGCCCATTGCAATTCCTGAGCTTTCATATTTATTAATTTCATGTTCAATAACATCACTGCCGTCATCAGGAATAAATTTCATCATTAGTTTTCCAGAACTAGGAATTAGAAAATCTGTAGCTCTATATTGGTCCCCATATGCGTGTCTTCCAATTACAACAGGTTTGGTCCAACCTGGAACATATTTAGGAATGTTATTACATATTATAGGTTGTCTAAATACAGTACCTCCTAATATATTTCTAATTGTACCATTAGGAGATCTCCACATTTTTTTTAAACTAAATTCTTCAACTCTTTGCTCATCGGGAGTAATAGTGGCGCATTTGACTCCAACCCCATATTTTTTGATTGCATTTGCTGCATCAATAGTTACTTGATCATCTGTTTTGTCTCTATTTTGAATGCTTAAATCAAAGTATAAAGTTTCTATGTCTAAATAAGGTTTTATAAGTTTTTCTCGAATCAATTCCCAAATAATTCGAGTCATTTCATCTCCATCTATTTCTACTACAGGTGTGTTTACCTTTATTTTTGACATAACCCCTCCTTATCTATCCAGCTTTCTGTCTATTGTATAATTCATTTCACTATTAAGATAAACGCTTAAATTATTTTTTTTATTTTATGTAATAAATCAATGGGATCATTGGCCCAATTAATATATCTAAAATCTTTTTCAACTATAAAACCTTCTTTATAAGCATTTAATAAGACTTTCTTTAGAGGATCCCAATACTTTTTAGTATTAAGTATAATAATAGGTTTATTAACTACTTTTAATTGATTCATCGTTAAAATTTCAAAAAATTCATCAAGTGTTCCATAACCTCCTGGAAATATGACTATAATGTCGCTTTTTTTTATTATTTGATTTTTTCTAGTACTCATTGAAGATACTACATGTAAGGTTTTTGTGTCTTTCTGTCTTATATGCTTTTTATTTAATATTTTTGGAATAATTCCTGTTATTTTACCATTATAACTTTTAATTGCATCAAAGACTACACCCATTAAACCTATACTTCCTCCTCCATATATAAATGTGAAGTTATTATCATTAAGTAGTTTAATGGCTTCTTTAACTTCTTCTTTATAAATATTTTTATTTCCCGTTTTTGACCCACAAAAAATAGCAATTTTATTTTTTTTCATTTTGTATATATTTCTATAATTTTTTTTATAATTAATTATATTTATTTGTATAAATAATTTATCATAAAACTATTCATAATGGATGTGGAAATTTTTTAATATGGAAATGTTTTTAGGAAAAAATACTAAACAATATTTATCAGGGTTAGCCATAATATTATTTACATTAGTAGGTTTGGTTTTAATAATTAAATATGTGCCTTTAGATCCTACTAAGGAGGAAGTTCTTCCTGTTGAAGAAAAACTACATTATGAAGATAAAAGTTTTAATGATGAGGTAATAAATAATAATCAGAATAATGTAGATCTTAAAGATGATGTAGATGAAAATGGTCCTTCTTTTGATATTGTTAATATAGATGAGAATGGACAAGCAGTAATAGCAGGGAGAGCAAAACCTAATTCATCAGTTCAAATTTATAATGGCGATGAACTTATTGGTGAAGTTCAAACAAATAATTATGGTGAATTTGTTTTCATTCCGGATAATGTTTTTGAATCTGGAAATTATGAATTGAGGTTATTTTCTGATCAGAAAGAATCAAAAGAATCTGTTTCAATATATGTTGCAGAAAAAGAAGTTAGTAATGACGCAGTAGTAGTTTTAAATGATGAAGAAGGTAACATACAAAAAGTAATTCAAGCTGTTCAAGAAAACTTAGAAACTAAAGATTTAACTTTTGACTCACTTTCTTATTCTGATGAAGGAATGCTTAAACTTTCTGGAAAAGCACGACCAGGAGCTAAAGTAGAAGCATACGTTGATGGAAAAATGGTTGGAGAAGCAACTGTTGGGGATGATGGTTTTTGGAATATGATACTAGATAAACCCGTAAATCCAGGAGATTATATTTTAAGATTTCATCAAATAGAAAATGAAAATATTATTTCAAGTATAGAGACACCAATTACCCAGTCAGATTTGTCAGAACTAGATTTAGGAGATAGAACTTATGTTGTGCAGCCTGGCAATAGTTTATGGAGAATTTCTAGAAGGTATTATGGAAGAGGAACATTATATACTATAATTTTTGCTAAAAATAATGATCAAATTGATAATCCACATTTGATTTATCCTGGGCAAATATTTAAAATACCTGAGGAGTAATTAATTTATTATTTTTTATGCTTTCTTAGAATTATGACCTATTCCAATTGTTCTCTTTTTAACTTCAATTTTTCTGTATATAAATTCAGGAATATCTTTTTGTCCAACTTTGGATAAAGGTTCATCCAGAACTTTTCTATATGGAGAAAATTCACAAGTAGGGTCAGTTGCATCTTCTTTTCCTGTTAATGCAAAAGCTTGACATCGGCACCCTCCCCAATCAATTTCTTTTCGATCACATGATCGACAGGGTTCTGGCATCCATGAGGTTCCTCTGAACCTATTAAACGCTTCTGAATTCTCCCAAATCCAAGAAAGGGGTTTATCTTTAATATTATCAAATTTTAAAAAATCTAATGACTCTGCTGCATGACAAGGTAAAACCTTTCCAGCAGGCGTTATATTTAGGAATTGTCTTCCCCAACCACCCATACAAGATTTAGGTCTTTTTGCATAATAGTCTGGAACTACATAATCAATTGCTAATATGCCTTTTAACTTTATTCTCGCTTCTTCAACTATCTCAGTTGCTTTGTCTAGCTGTTCTTTAGTAGGTAAAAAGGCTGTTTGGTTTTTAAGAGCCCATCCATAGTATTGTACTTGCGCTACTTCTAACCTTTCTGCATCTAATTTTACTGCTAAATCAATCATCTCTTTTAAATTATGTAGATTCTGTCTGTGCATTACTGCGTTTACTGTGAGTGGTAAACCTACTTTTCTAATAAGTCCGCAGGTATGTAATTTTTTTTCATGTCCTTTATATCCTGCTATTTTATTTGAATTTTCAGGGTCCGTATCTTGTATGGATACTTGAACATGGTCTAATCCAGCATCATATAATTTTTTTAATCTTTCTTCTTTAATTAAAACTCCAGAAGTTATTAAATTTGTATATAGACCAATGGAGGAAGCGTGTTGGACCATTTCTTCTAAGTCCTTACGTGCAGTTGGTTCTCCTCCAGAAAAGTGTGCTTGAAGAATTCCAATTTTTACAGCTTCACTTAGAGCTCTTTTCCAAGTTTCAGTATCTATTTCTCGAGATTTCATTTCAAGTTCAACCGGATTTGAACAATATGGGCAAGATAAAGGACACCTATGAGTTAATTCACATAATACTGCATAAGGAATTTGTAATTTTTCTTTAACAGGTATAGATGTGTTCTCTGAATTTAATTCATTTTTTTCTGTATCTATTTCACTCATATCACAATAAATCCTTTATCAGCTAATGATTGTAGCATAGATAGTGTGTCTTTCGCGATAATTTCTTTAGGTGCCCCTTCAAACTTTTTACAAAGTTCATCTACTATATTTTCTACAGAATCTTCTCCATTAACCATTTGTATAATTTCTGAAGCTATATCATCTAACTCAAAAACTCTTTCTGGTGCATTAATAATCCATATTTTTCTAGCTTCATCGTATCTTAGCTTTGCATGTCTTGGCAATTTAGGTATGTGGTTCATTTCAAGTTGTAGCAGTTCAGTCATTATTTTGACCATTTCCTTTCTTCAAATCCTTCAGGAACAAATGCGCCTGGAGGAATAAAACCTGGATCAACATAAGCATAATAAAGTCCATCTAATTGAGCCCATAAAACTTCAGTTTTAAACTTTACCGCATTTAGAACAGCTTCTTGGTCATCTCTAGTGATAGCGTTATTTATTACCCATTCCCTTCCAAATTCTACATCTTTTCTAGCTTGTCCAATTCTCTTTTTAAAATAAGCTAAAGCATAGTCATCAGCCCATTCGTAATGTTTTGATAGGCCTGCAATTCTTTCTTGGTGTATTGCAGGAGCGTATATTTCTGTTAAAGAAGATGCAATAGCCTCTATAAGTGATTTATTTTCAACAAAATTTACATATGCATCCACTGCAAATTTAGTAGCTGGCAAAAGACCCTTGCAGGATTTAACGTAATTAATATCTAGTTTTAAGGTTTCACAGAGTTGTAGGTACCTAGAAATACCTCCACTTCCATCTATATCTCCTTCATGATCTATAACTCTTGATCGCCACTCTAGTCTAAGATCAACATCATTAATTCTAGCCATTAATGTTAAGTCTTTTCTAGGTATAGACCATTGATAATAAAATCTATTAAGAGCCCATGCTTGAACTTGTTCAAAAGATAATTTACCAGCATGAAGTAATTTATGAAAAGGATGTAAGCTATGATATCTATCCTTTCCTAGTTTAATTAAGGCTTTTATGAATTCTTCTCTATCCATTTTTTCTTTTTTTTGATTTACCATTGGACTTTTAGCTCCGGGATAAAATGGTGCAGGCATAATCATATATTTATCTCCATTGTATCATAGGCTATTTCCCAACCAGCATTATTGGCGATTTTGCGTTCTTCAGAGTTTTCTAATAAAGCTGGATTTGTAGTATTGATATGAATAAAAATTTTCCTATTTATATTTAAATTTTTAAAAGCTTTAATAGACCCTTCAGGACCAGACATGCTCATATGGCCCATACGTTTTCCAGTTTTAATTCCAACATTTTCTTTAATCATCTCATCATCTGTCCATAGAGTTCCATCAAATAAAATTAAACTAGAGTTATTGATTCTATTTTTTAACCAATCTGGCATGCTTGCGCAGCCTGGTATGTAAAATAATTCTGTTTTTCCACTAGGACCTTTAATTTCTAGAGCAATCGTATCTTCTTCGACAGAGCCAAAATCAGGTCCTTTGGATTCGTCCTCTAGCCATAAAGCTACTTTTCCTGGAACTGCAAAAGGAGTGACAGTAATTCCACTTTCTTTTCCATCTGTATACTTTAATGATACTTCTTGATCTAATTTAATAGGAGAACGTTTGACAAATTTAGGGTTAAGAACATTAAATATTGAATTACTTTCAAGCACTTCTAGCACTCTTGATGTTCCATAAAGATTAAATTTTTGAGATTCTCTTAAGTTTATTAATCCTGCTGTATGATCTACATCAGCATTTGTTAGTAGCACACCCATAATAGGACTATACCTAAGAGGATCATTTGGGCTTGGCATGAGTTCTGGATTATCCCAGAGTTGTTGCCTCAAATCAGGAGAAGCGTTAAAAATAAACCATCTTTTTTTGTCAATACTTATTGCAATTGATGATTGAGTCCTAGCAATTGCAACAGGATCTTTACTTCTTGCTAGTCTGCTATTTGGGTGGTTGCAATTCCACTGTGGGTAACCCCCACCGGCCGCTGCCCCGAGCACTCGAATATACATATATATACTCCAATCTTAGCTTCGTGACAGAAGCCGATGAGAATTAATTTTAACTAATCTTTTAGATTAGATTTCTGCGCAAGCATAACAGTTGATTTCAAGACCTACTGCTACTTCGCGAACTACAGGAGATTTCCACATAAGATATCCTCCCTTTCTTATTTTAGTTTATAAACATAGACAACAAAATGTTGTCCCTAAGGTTTAGAATAAAGCAGAAAAATTGTATTATGCAAATCTATACTTTACATTGATAACTCCTATAATACATTATTAATTATGAAATTACATAAAGGTAAATTATTATTAATGTTTCAAAAATATTTAATCTTGATTTTTATTTTATTTTTTAACTCAAAAGTTTACTCCGAACCTTTGGTTAATTCAGATTGGGTAGAAGATAAAATTTGTAAAAAAGGATATATAGTTTTAGAGCTGAATCGGTCAAAAAATAATTATCAAATTTCTCATATACCTTGTTCAGTTTACACTAATTTTTATGATAGTGGTTGGAGAGTATCTAGAAATGATATTCCATTAGCAATGCCAGGAGTTGAACATTTGGTTGAAGTTATTAAAAATCATGGAATATCAAATTCTCATCATGTTATAATTTCAGCCTCCGGAACAGGTAAATATGATGCCGCTGAAGCTGCAGCCATATATTTTACTTTTAAATATCTGGGGCATGAAAAAGTATCAATTTTAGACGGAGGTTTTAAAGAATGGAAAAAAAAATGGGATAGAGATTTAGAAACTGGATTTAAAAAAGTTAACAAAGGAAACTTTAAAGCATATGTAAATAAAAATATTTTAGCTAATAAAAGTGATGTATTAAAATTAATAGATAAAAAAGGTTATTTAATTGATGCTAGGTCTACAGACATGTATTTAGGCATAAACATGTCATTTCCGGCATTAAGAAATGGAACTATTAGTAATTCCGTTAATGTACCTAATGAATGGTTGCTTAAAAATGATACATTGTATTTTCAAGATAAAGAAAAATTGGAATTAATATACAATTATTCAGGTATTAAAAAGAAAGAAGGTATAATATCTTTTTGTAATGCCGGTTTAGAAAGTGCCTTATCTTGGTTTGTAATGTCGGAATTATTAAATTTTCCAAATAATAAATTATATGAGGCTTCAATTGCTGAATGGTCTAAAAATGAAAATTTACCTATGGAGCAAAGATTTGAAATATTAGATCAAAAATCATATTTAAATGGGGATGATGGTTTTTCTATGAAGCCATCGAATTGAAAGATTATATGATCAAGAATAATAATTCCATAATGCAATCTTCACAGTTATCTGTTGCAGAGTTGTTTCATCTACAAGTGAAAAAAACTCCTAAGTCTACTGTTATAATAGATAAAAATAATAAAAAATATTCTTATTCTGAATTTTTGAAAAGGGTTTTGAGTTTATCTTCATATTTATTATCAAAAGGATTAAGACATGGAGATAGAGTAGCAATTATATCTGAAAATTGTATGGAATATTTAGAGCTTGAAATGGCTGCTGCTAAAATAGGTATTATAGTTGCTGCAATTAATTGGAGATTATCGGATAATGAAATGAAGTACTGTATTAATTTGGTAAAACCAAAAATTTTATTTTTATCAGAAAGATATAAAAATAAAGGCGTTGTTTTATCTAAGAAATATATACAGAGCATAATTTTATATAATAAAAATTATGAAGAAATTATAAAAAATACTGCAATTTATAATGGCCCTACTCTTGGTTCTGGAGAAGATATATTATTAATTTTATATACGTCTGGTACCACAGGAAATCCAAAAGGTGCTATGATATCGCATCGAGCATTTATTTCTAGAGCAATGTATTGCGTCTATGAATATAATATAGATAAAGATGATGTTTTTCCTGCATGGGCTCCTATGTTTCATATGGCTTCTACCGATTTAGCTATAGGTTCAGTTATCATTGGAGGATCTATAGCATTTGTGGATGGTTTTAAATCTGAACAAATTATTAAATTAATTAAAACTTATAAACTTTCTTGGTTAGTTTTAATGCCAGGAATGATAGAAGAACTTTTAGGAGAATTGAAAAAGAAAAAATTGTCTATAAAAGGTATTAAGGTAATGGGAGCAATGGCAGATTTAGTTCCAAAAAAACAAATAAAGGAGATAACCTATTTATTGAAAACTCCATATTTAAATTCTTTTGGGTCTACTGAAACAGGAATGCCTCCAGCATCTGCTGGTTTAATTCCAATTAACAAACAACGTTTTGGTTTATCAAAAATACAAAGTAGTTTTTGTCAGGTTAAATTAGAAAATGAAAAAGGAATGGTAGCAAAAATAGGAGAAGTTGGAGAGTGTTTAATTAAAGGTCCTACGTTATTTAGTGGATATTGGAATGCTAAAGAAACTAATAAGCATGATTTTAGGGGTGGATGGTTTCATATGGGAGATCTTATGAAAAGAAATGATAATGGTACTTTAGATTTTGTAGATCGATCAAAATATTTGATTAAATCAGGAGGAGAAAACATTTATCCTGCTGAAATTGAAAGGGTTTTGCTTGGTTCTAAAAATGTTTTAGAAGCAGTTGTTGTAAAAATAAAAAGTTTAAAGTGGGGGGAAGTTCCGTTGGCATTAGTAAGTGTTTATAATAATATTTCTAATGAAATTATAAAGGATGATTTATTTAAATTATGTAGAAATAAATTAGCAGGATATAAACAACCTAAAAAAATATTATTTATTGATGAGAAGGATATTCCAAGAAGTACTACTGGAAAAGTTCAAAGACATTTGGTTGAAGAAATTATATTTAAAAAATTTAATATTAAAAGTTTACCATAAAAAATGAATAGCAGAATAAAACAGAAAATTAAAAAAGGTTCTAGAACAGTTTCTTCTAGAAGGTGGCTAGAAAGACAACTTAATGATCCTTATGTAAAAGCAGCTAAAGATCATGGTTTTCGATCTCGTGCAGCTTATAAATTACTAGAAATTGATGAGAAATTTAAAATTTTTAAAAATAAAACAAGTGTCTTGGATCTTGGAGGAGCTCCAGGAGGTTGGAGTCAAGTTGCAGTAAAAAAGAATTCAAAAATTAAAAATCATAAAGTAATCGCTGTAGATATACAGGATATGGAACCTATTTATGGAGTTAATTTTATAAAAGGGAATATTTTGGATAATGATATTGTTGAAAATATTCAAGTTGTTTTGGATGGCAAGGTAGATATAGTTTTGTCAGATATGGCGCCGTCTGCTTCTGGACATAGAACTACAGATCAAACTAGAGCTATTTTGCTTGCAGAAATGGCATTAAATATAGCTGTATATTTTCTTAATGATAAAGGAAACTTTTGCTGTAAATTAATAAGGGGCAAAGGTGAAGAGGAATTAGTTAAAAATATGAGAAAACATTTTAAAATAATTAAACGTTTTAAGCCTGCTTCTAGTAGAAAAGATTCTTCAGAAATATTTTTAATTGGTTTAAATTTTATACATCAGGACTTGGCGTAATAAAATATTCATGTATATTCATTATTAATATTTATTTTATATAAAATATGAGAGAATTTTATTGAAATTAGTAGAAGCATTTACATTCGATGATGTACTAATAAGACCAGCTGCTTCTACAGTTTTGCCTACTAATGCGAATACAAAAACATATTTCTCAAAAAATATTAAGTTAAATATCCCTCTTGTTTCAGCGGCAATGGATACAGTAACTGAATCTAAGTTAGCAATAGCTATTGCTCAAGCTGGTGGAATAGGAGTCATTCATAAAAATAATAAAATTGAAGAGCAAGTACGTGAAGTTGAATTAGTCAAAAGGTTTGAATCAGGTATGGTAGTAAATCCGATAACTGTTCAACCTAACGATAAACTTAAAGATATACTTGCTTTAAAAAAGTTACACGGAGTATCGGGTTTTCCAGTAACAGATAATCAAGGCGTTTTAAAAGGAATAATAACTAATAGAGACGTGAGATTTGCAGATAAGTCAGATGATTTAGTTAAAAATTTGATGACAAAGAAGAATCTTGTTACAGTTCCTGATAATGTGAATAGACAAGACGCTATTTCAGCTCTGACAAGTACTCGAGTTGAGAAGCTAATCGTAGTAGACAAAAAATACAGGTGTGTTGGTTTAATAACTGTTTCAGATATTGAAAAGAGTGCAAGAAACCCAGAAGCAACAAAAGATTCTGAGGGACGCTTAAGAGTTGCTGCGGCTGTAGGAGTTGGAAAAGATGGTATTGAGAGAACTAATGCGCTTATAGAGGCTGGAGTAGACGCAATTGTAGTAGATACAGCTCATGGTCATTCAAAAGGTGTATTAGACACTATTAAAAAAATAAAAAGTAAACATAAAAATGTTGATATTATAGGTGGTAATGTAGCAACAAAAGAAGGAGCTTTAGCACTGATTAAAGCTGGAGTAGACGCGGTAAAAATTGGAATTGGTCCAGGCTCTATTTGTACTACTAGAGTAGTAGCTGGAGTAGGTGTTCCTCAATTTTCTGCTATTTGTGAAGCTAGAAGTGTATGTAAATCTAAAAATATACCTGTAATAGCTGATGGTGGTGTCAGGTTTTCTGGTGACCTAGCAAAAGCAATTGGAGCAGGAGCAGACAGTGTTATGGTGGGATCTTTATTAGCAGGAACTGAAGAGGCGCCTGGTGAAACATTTTTATATCAAGGTAGAACTTTCAAGTCTTATAGAGGAATGGGTTCTTTAGGAGCAATGGCTAGAGGCTCAGCAGACCGTTATTTTCAGGAGGAGGTTACTGACCAAATGAAGTTGGTACCTGAAGGTGTGGAGGGTAGAGTAGCATATAAAGGTATAGCTTCTTCAGTCATATTACAGTTAATAGGTGGCCTAAAGTCAGCTATGGGTTATACAGGAAATAAAAATATAAAAGAAATGCAAAATAATTGTGTGTTTCAGAGAATAACTTCAGCAGGTGTTAAAGAAAGTCACATTCATGATATTGCTATAACTAAAGAAGCTCCAAATTACAAAACAGGCGACACTTGACTCCTGGCGCGAAGTTATTAGCGATAGAAAGTATTTTATCAGAAGTGCTAAGTAAAGTTATTAATACAAGTGCTTCTGCTGATAATACTTTAAAAACTTGGTACAGAAAAAATAAATATGTAGGTTCTAAAGATAGGAAAGAAATTTCTAATTCATTATTTGGAATTTTAAGATATTATTTCATTTTAAATAATATAATTAATTTTAATTTGAAGAGTTTTGATTTTAAATTTTCATTTCAATTAGTACTTATTTATTACATCTTGATTAAAAATAATTATGAATATGTCTTAAATTCTTTTGATGATGGTCCTTATGCTCCCAAAATGAGTGAAAAAAAATTGAAATATTTGGAAGCTATAAAAAATATATCTTTATCAAATAATTATCTAAATTCAAGTTTTCCTAATTGGTTATATGAAGAATTTTTATATTCTTTTAATAAAGATACTAATTCTATATTTAAAAGTTTATTAAACGAAGCGAATATAGATATTAGGGTTACTAATGCTTCTCAAAGAGATTATGTATTTAATAAAATTTTAAAATATGATCAGCTAGCTGTTAAAACACCTTTTTCCCCATTAGGAATAAGACTTTCAAAAAGACTTTCATTGAAACATATTAAAGAATTTAAAAATGAATTAATAGAGTTTCAAGATGAAGGCAGTCAACTTGCAACTCTATTATCAGGAGTAAAAGAGGGAGAAGTAATTTTAGACTTGTGCGCTGGGGCAGGAGGTAAATCCTTGCTTTTAGCCGCTTTGGCCAATAATGTGAAGGTAATTGTCACAGATTTTGATTCTAATAGACTTAATAAGATTAAATTAAGGCATTCTTGGAATAAACAAAAAAATAATATTGAAATTTATGATAATTATCACAACATAAACTTATATGCAGATAGAGTAATATGTGATGTGCCATGCAGTGGAAGTGGTTCATGGAGAAGAAGGCCTGAGGAAAAAATTAGAATTTCTAATAATAATTTTAGTGATTTACTATTAGTTCAGCAGAATATTTTAAAAAGAGCAGCAAAATTTTTGAAGGTAGGAGGAGAATTAGTTTATATAACTTGTTCTTTATTAAAAAAAGAAAATGAGGATCAAGTAGAAAGTTTTATAAAAAATAATTCTAAATTTCAAATAGTAGATTTAAAATACTCATGGGATAATATAGTTAATTCAAAATCTTGGGTAAGTAAGAAAAAATTTTGTAAATTGTTACCCAGTATTCATAATTGTGATGGTTTTTTTATAGCTTTATTAAGAAAATTTGAATAGAGTTTCAATATGCAAATTTGTTTTAAATTTATTTATATTCTAATTTTTACAGTTTTTAGTTATCAATTTGTATACGCAAATAGAGAAGAGCCATCTGATAATCTAAGTTTAGAGATTGACCAAAAAAAATCAGAAAATAATATAGAACTTGTTCATAATTTAATTGATCTAGGAGAATATGAGAAAGCAAAACTTCTATTATTAAAAATAGATAATTTATCTAATGAAGACGAGGAAGTATATAATCTTTTAGGATATGTAGAGAGACAACTTCAAAACTTTTCTTCTGCAATTAGATATTACAAAATTGCTTTATCTATTAATAATGATTACTCTGCCGCTCATCACTATTTATCAATGGCTTATTTAGAAATGGATCAATTGGATAAGGCCAAAATACATAGAGATCAATTAGATTTGATATGTTTGTTTGGTTGCATAGATTTTACTGAAGTAGATAATGCTATTAAAATGTATGAGAAAAATAATGGAAGATAATAATATTACTAATAAATTTAATTCTGACGGCATATTAGTTGTTGATTTTGGAAGTCAATATACTCAACTTATTGCAAGAAGAGTTAGAGAAGAGGGTGTTTTTTGCCAAATTATACCTTTTAATAGTGTTGAAAATTATCTTTCGGAAAATGAACCTAAGGGTATTATTTTGTCTGGAGGCCCTGCATCTGTTCTAGAAGAAGAAACTCCTAAAATATCAGAAAAAATTATAACTTTAAAAAAACCTATATTGGGTATTTGTTATGGTCAGCAAACGTTAGTTAAACAATTAGGCGGGAAGGTTGTAAAGACAGGAAAAAGTGAATTCGGTAGAGCTAAGATTAAAGTAGTTAAAGACTGCGCATTAATTTCAGGTATATGGGATATAGATAAAGAATATGATGTATGGATGAGTCATGGAGATTCAGTATCAGAAATGCCAATAGGTTTTGACGTAATAGCTCAAACAGAAGGTGCTAATTATGCAACTATTGCTAATGAAGGTTTGAGGATTTACGGTGTACAATTTCATCCAGAGGTAGTTCATACAGTAGAAGGAAAACAATTAATAAGAAATTTTGTAAAAGACATTGCTGGTTGCAAAAATAATTGGAGTATGAAGTCTTTTTCACAATATAAAATTAATATATTAAAAAATGACATAGGAAATGGAAAAGTATTATGTGGCTTATCTGGAGGAGTTGATTCATCTGTTACAGCTGCTTTATTGGATGTAGCTATTGGAAATCAATTGATCTGTGTTTTTGTTGATCATGGACTTTTAAGATATAAAGAATCTGAGGAAATATCTGAAATTTTTACGAAAAGATTAGGAAGTCGATTTGTAAAGGTTGATGCGTCAGATTTATTTTTAGAAGCACTAAAAGGCATAAAAGACCCTGAAGTAAAAAGAAAAATAATTGGCAATAAGTTCATAGAGGTCTTTGAAAAAGAAGCAAAAAAAATTGGAAAAGTAGAATTTTTAGCGCAAGGCACTCTATATCCAGATGTCATTGAATCTGTATCTTTTTCAGGAGGACCATCTGTAACTATAAAATCTCATCATAATGTGGGTGGGCTTCCAGAAATGATGGAATTAAAACTAGTAGAACCTTTAAGAGAATTATTTAAGGACGAGGTAAGAGTGCTGGGTAAAGAACTGGGTTTGCCTAAAGATTTGATTAATAGGCATCCTTTTCCAGGCCCAGGTTTGGCTATAAGAATTCCAGGGGAAGTAACGAGAGAAAAAATAATTATTTTACAAAGTGCAGATGACATATTTTTAAACGAAATTAAAAATGAAAACTTATACGACAAAATCTGGCAAGCTTTTTGTGTTTTATTACCTGTTAAAAGTGTTGGAGTTATGGGTGATGCTAGGTCTTATGAAAATGCATTAGTTTTAAGAGCTATTACATCAGTTGATGGAATGACAGCAGATGTTTATCCATTCGAGAATAAATTTTTATCTCGTGTTGCTACTAGGATCGTTAACGAGGTTAAAGGTATTAATAGAGTTGTTTATGATATTACGTCTAAACCTCCTGGAACAATCGAGTGGGAATAGAGTTTTAAGGGGTGTTAAATTGTTTGCATTAAGAAATATATTTCTAATTATTTTTATAACATTAATTTCTTATGAAGTTTCAGCTAAAAACATTCAAATTAATAAAATTGTTAATTTGAATTCACCTTGGGGTATGACATTTTTGAATGAAAATGAAGTTTTGGTGACTGAAAAAAAAGGAAAAATAAGACTGATAAATTTCAGCACACTATCAATAAAAGATATAAAACATAATTTGAATATTATATCTAGAGGTCAGGGAGGTTTGCTCGACATTATATATAAAGATGAGAAAGTCTGGGTTTCTTATTCTGAGAATAGAGGGTCTTCTAAAACTAGTACCTCAATAGCAAAGGCTGATTTTGATAAAGATGAGATGATTTTTAAAAATATTTTTCAAGCTAATCCACCAATAAATTCTGGCTATCATTTTGGATCAAGACTAGTTATTGCAGGAAATTATCTTTTTGCTTCAGTAGGAGAAAGAGGAAGAGGTATGATAGCTCAAGATGCAACAAAACATCCAGGTAGTATTATTAGAATATATCTTGATGGNAGNATCCCCGAAGATAATCCNAAGTATATGGGTTTTGAAGAATGGTTGCCAGAAATNTATCAAATTGGAATTCGAAATCCNCAAGGTTTGACTTTATCTATTGANGGAAAAANAGTTTATGCAAGNAATCATGGTGCTAGAGGAGGAGATTGGTTTGGAGAGGTTAAAAAAGGTGAAAATTATGGATGGNANATNNTNGGNTGGGGAGGAACAAATTATTCAGGTTCATCTATAGGACCTAAATGGCAGGAAGGTTTCACCCAAGCTATATATTATTGGGTACCATCCATAGCTGTTAGCGCTATTACTATTTATAAGGGTAAAGAATTTCAAGAATGGAACGGTCACGCATTAATTACTTCTCTAAAAGATCAATCACTAAGAAAATTAATTTTTAATAATTCAGATCAGATAATTGAAGATATAATTTTTGAAAATGAGATTGGAAGAATTAGAGATATTTCAATACACCCTAGTAATGGTAAAATATACTTGCTAAGTGACAGAGCTTTATGGATTATGGAGAATGATTTTAAATAATTTAAATTTTATTTAGAAGGGAAAATTCAATGAGTAATAAACCAGTTTATTTTGTAGGAGATGTAGATATTCATAATATTGATAATTATAAAGGCTATATGGAAAAGGTAAAACCAATAGTAGAAAAATATGGTGGAGAATATTTAACCCGAGGAGGTCCTATGGAAGCTCTTGAAACTAATCTCTGGTCACCAACGAGAATGGTTCTTTTAAAGTTTCCAAATAAACAGGCGGCATTGGATTGGATGAACTCAGAAGAGTACCAACCAGTGAAAAAAATTAGACAAGAGAACTCTTCAGGTACAATGGTTTTATTAGAAGGAATTTAATTAATATAAATTTGGAGAATTTAAAATGACTGCATATCTTTTAGTAAGAGCAGAAGTAGAAAAAGAAAGTAGAGAGGGTTTCGATCAATGGTATCAGAATGAGCATTTACCTAGTGCTTTAGAGGAGTTTAGTGATTCAATAGGTGCTTGGAGGGCTTGGAGCGATGTAGAAGAAGGAATACATCTGGCTTTTTATGAATTTGAAAATTTAGAGAATGCTCACAAGTTATTAGGCTCAGATTTAATGAAGGAATTTATTAAAGAATTTGATAGGAATTGGTTAGGTAAGGTGACTAGAACTCGAGATATATTTGAAGTAAAACAAAAACTAGAAAAATGATTTTTTTTATAGATAATAGCTTTTTAATTTTATTAAGGGTTAATAAATGAAGTATAATCAAAATAGAAAATTAGGGAAAACTGGACCAGATATTTGTCCTATCGGATTTGGTGCTATGTCTTTAACCAATTTTTATGGTCCTTGTAATGATATGCAGGCGGATAAAATTTTAAATAAAGTTTTAGACTTAGGAATAAATCATATTGATACTTCTAATGTCTATGGTGCAGGGACTTCTGAATCACGTATAGGAGAATTTTTAGCGAAACAGGGTAAACAAAAAAATAATCTTTTTTTTATAGCTACAAAAGCCGCTATTTGTAGAGATCCAGAGACAGGAGTTAGGAGTTTTAATAATACAGAAAGGCATTTGGAAGAAGAATTAGATAAAAGTTTGGTTCGCTTAGGAGTAGATTCAATAGATTTGTTTTATATCCATAGAAGAGATCCTAAGATACCTATTGAAGAAGTTACTGAGTCCTTAGTAAAATTTATTAAGAAAGGTAAAATTAAAAGCATTGGTTTTTCTGAGATAGCTCCAACTTCTTTAAAAAGAGCGTCTAAAATTCATCATATTGCAGCTGTACAATCTGAATATTCTCTATCCACGCGTTCTCCAGAAATGGGACTTGTGCAGGAATGCAAAAATTTAGGTACAGCCTTAGTAGCATTTAGTCCTGTGGGGAGGTCTTTTTTAACTGATTCACCTTTATCATATGATGTTGTAAAAGAGTTAGATTTTACAAAAAATAATCCTAGATTTTTAGAACAGAATTATATGCAAAATATAATTTTAACAGATAAATTTAGAGAGTATGCAAATGATCTAGGAGTAAAAACAGCATCTCTTTCACTAGCATGGTTGCTTAGTAAAGGGGAACATATTATTCCTATACCTGGAACACGTTCAGAAAAACATCTAGATGAGTTGGTTTTATCTAAAGATATAGAAATAAATGATACTATTATCAGTGAAATTGAAAAAATCTTACCTATAGGATGGGCGTATGGAGATAGATATTCCGACGCCCAATGGATTGGACCTGAAAGATATTGTTAAGACTTTTTTAATTCTTGTCTTCTTTCATGTAAAACAGGTTCTGTATAACCTGAAGGAAGCTCTGTTCCTTTAAAAATTAAATCACATGCTGCCTTATAAGCAATTGTATCAAATGACTGCGCCATTGGAATATATTTCTTGTCATTACTATTTTGATTGTCTACTACTTTAGCCATTTTTTTCATTGTTGATTTTACTTGTTCTTCAGTAACAATTCCATGATGTAGCCAGTTTGCTATAGCTTGAGACGAAATTCTACAAGTTGCTCTGTCTTCCATTAAGCCAATATTATTAATGTCTGGTACTTTAGAACAGCCCACACCTTGGTCTATCCATCGAACAACATATCCTAAAATTCCTTGGGCATTATTTTCAATTTCTTTATTAATTTCTTCATTTGACCAATTCTGTCCATCTGAGACGGGAATATTAAGCAAATCATCAATATAAGATTCATGGTCAGAATTCATTATTTGATTTTGTACAGCAAAAACATCTGTTTCATGATAATGTGTGGCATGAAGAGTTGCCGCAGTAGGACTTGGAACCCAAGCACAGTTAGCACCTGCTTTAGGGTGATTAGACTTTTGTTCCATCATATTTTGCATTAGATCTGGCATAGCCCACATACCTTTACCTATTTGTGCTTTACCTTGTAATCCGCAAGAAAGCCCTATATGAACATTGCGTTTTTCGTAGGCGTTTATCCAATTTGTATTTTTCATATCTCCTTTTTTAAGAAATGGTCCTGCCTCCATAGAAGTATGTATTTCATCTCCCGTTCTGTCTAAGAATCCTGTATTTATGAAAGCTACCCTATTTTTTGCCGCTCTTATACATTCTTTTAAGTTTACACTTGTCCGTCTCTCTTCATCCATAATACCAATTTTTACGGTATACTTTGGAAGGTTTAAAATTTCTTCTACTAAAGTAAAAATTTCATTAGTAAAAGCAACTTCTTCTGGTCCATGCATTTTGGGTTTTACTATATAAATAGATCCTTTTGTGGAATTTCGTAAACCTTCTTTTTTTGATAAATCATGAATAGCTATTAGTGTAGTACATATAGCATCAATTAATCCTTCACCAACTTCTTCATTGTTTTCGTCTAAAACTGAAGGGTTTGTCATTAGATGTCCAACATTTCTATTTAGCATTAAAGAACGTCCTTTTAAAATAACATTTTTGCCTTCAGAATTAGTTATAGAAATATCTTCACTCAATTTTCTAGTTATAATTTTATCACTTTTTTTAAATTCTTCGGTAAGGTCTCCCTTCATTAAACCTAACCAGTTTCTATAAGCCAAAACTTTATCTTCGCTATCTACAGCAGCGACACTATCTTCACAATCCATTATGGTAGTAATGGCAGATTCAAGAATTATATCAGCAATATTTGCGGGATCATCTTTACCAATTGTATCATCAGCATCAATTAATAATCTTAAATGCAATTTATTTTTGATAAAGATTAACTCTTTGAGTTTATCATTTATATATCTGAATCCAGCATACTGATTAATATTAACTAATTGTACTTCACTATTTTCGTTTATAATTAATTTATTATTAATTATTTCTAGTTTGTTTACATCTTTCCATTTTATTCCCTTTAAAGGAACTACTTTATCCAGATAGTTTTTTGCATAACTAATTACTTTTTCTCCTCTATCAGTACTATAATTTCCAGCTGGTGGCATATCTCCCATGGCATCAGTACCATATAAAGCATCATAAAAGCTTCCCCATCTTGCATTAGCTGCATTCAAAGCATAACGAGCATTCATAATTGGAACAACTAATTGTGGGCCACAGATTTCAGCGATTTCCGAATCAACATTATTTGTTTCAATTTTAAATTCTGGGCCTTCATCAACTAAATAATTTATCTCTTTTAAAAAATTATAGTATTCTTCTTTATTGTGATTTTTTCCTCTATTTTGAATATGCCATTCATTTATTTTTTTTTGGATATTTTCTCTTTTATTAAGTAATTCTTTATTTTTAGGATTTAATTCTTTAACTAATTCAGAAAAACCACGCCAGAATTGTTCTGATGATACGGATGTGCCTGGTAGAGCTTCATTTTCAATAAAATTTAATAGTTTATTATCAATTTTTAAGCCAAATTTTTCTGTGTGATTCATTTTTTCCCTCTTTAAAATTTAAAATTGTAGTTTTATTTAAAGGCATATTATATTTATAGGTTAACTACTTTAACTTCTTTTGAAAACATACTATACAATATTTTTTATATTGGTTACAAAATAAAAAATGTATAATATTTTTTAAAGATGGATAATAAATTATGCAATCACAAATCATATGGGAACCCTCAAAAAAAATTATTTTAAATTCTAATTTATATAAATTCTTCGAATACGTAGGTTTTTCTAATAAAAATTATAGTGATTTACATTCTTGGTCTCTAAGTAATAAGGGAGAATTTTGGAGTGCTGTATGGGACTTTACTGGTGTTATTGGTGACAAAGGTAAGGTTAGTTTTATTGAGGACCATGATGCTTGGATGACAGGAGCTAAATTTTTTCCTGACGCTAAATTAAATTTAGCTGAAAACTTATTAAGAGGTAAGGACGATAATATAGTTGTAATTGAAACTAACGAAAGTGGAGATTATGAGGAGTATACTCTTAAAGAAATCAAATATATGGTCGCTAAGGTTGCCTATGGATTATCAGAAATAGGAATAAGTAAGGGAGATAGGGTTGCAGCTGTTCTTCCAAATAAAATTGAGAGTTTAATAAGTTTGTTGGCAACTGTATCTATTGGTGCAGTATGGACATCTTGTTCTCCTGATTTTGGAACTAAAGCTATTATTGATAGGATTGGGCAAACAGATCCCAAGGTTTTATTTACGACTTCAGACTATGTTTATGCAGGAAAAAAACATGAGTTTGTGTCAAGAATAAAAAATATAAGTAAAAAATTAAAAAGTCTTAAAATGATTGTCTTAACGGAAGATAATAATATGTCTTCTAAAGACCTTCAATGTGATTATGAATTGTTTAATAATTTTGGAAATGAATCTAAACTAAATTTTTCAAGAGTCTTATTTAGTGACCCTTGTTATATTTTGTATACATCAGGAACTACAGGTGCTCCTAAAGCCATCGTGCATTCTGTAGGAGGAGTTATTCTTCAGCATTTAAAAGAACATAAACTTCATTGTGACATAAAATCAGGGGATTCAGCCATGTGGTATACGAATATTGCATGGATGATGTATCATTGGATAGTTTCAAGTATTGCGTGTGAATCTATTCTAGTGCTGTATGATGGTGCTCCTGTTGTTACTTCATCAGGACATACTAATTATTCCTTGCTTTGGAATGTAGCTGAAAAGGTGAATTTAACTCATATGGGTATAAGTCCAAAGTATATGTCAAGTTTACAAGATAATAACTACATACCTAATAAAAATTATAATTTAAAAAGCTTAAGATGGTTAATGTCTGCAGGATCACCAGTTGCACCTAATCAGTTCGATTGGGCTTATAATTCTGTGAATAAAAATATGGTATTTGCTTCAATATCTGGTGGGTCTGAATTAATGGGATGTTTTTTACTTGGATCTCCAATGCATCCAGTAAGAAGAGGAGAATTAACAGTTAAAGGGCTTGGAATGGGAGTAAATGTATTTGATGGAAGGAATTCTCCAGTAATTGGTAAACCTGGTGATTTGGTGTGTACTGAGCCTTTTCCATCTATGCCAATAACATTTTGGGGAAAAAATGGAGATGAAAGATATAGAAATACTTATTTTAAGCAACGCGACGATATATGGACGCATGGTGACTTAGCTGAATTAACTCCATTTGGTTCTGGTATAATTTATGGAAGAACGGATAATACTCTAAATCCTGGAGGAGTAAGAATAGGAACGGCCGAAATTTATAATATTTGTGAGACTTTTAAAGAAATCGATGATTGTCTAGTTTTTAGTAAAAAAGTTGATAATGATGAAGAAATAATTTTGTGTTTAAAATTACGAGAAAATTTTAATTTAGATAAGGGTTTTGCTAAAAAAATAAGAAAGACAATAAGAACTAATGCTTCACCAAGACATGTGCCTAATAAAATTTATGCAGTTAATGATATACCATACACTATGAATGGTAAAAGAGTTGAAGGAGCGGCTAAATGGGTAATGGAAGGAAAGGAAGTTCCTAATCTTAGTTCTTTATCTAATGCCGAATGTTTAGATGAATACTCTTTATTAAATAGTAAACCAATATATTAAATAGGAACTAAATTTATGACTAATCTAATACCATTTAAACTAAAAGTATCAAATGAAGATTTAGAAGATTTAAACAGGAGATTAAATAATACTAGATTACCTGATCAACCTCCAATAGAAGCTTGGAAGACAGGAACAGACATCACTTGGTTTAAAAAATTATTGAATTATTGGAAAAACGATTATGATTGGAAAAAATCGGAAGAAGAATTAAATTCTTTTGACCAGTTTAAAATCAATATTAATGATATTGACGTTCATTTTATTAAGTCTGAAGGAAAAGGTAAAAATAATATTCCTTTGTTATTATTACATGGATGGCCTGGATCAGTCTTTGAGTTTTTAGAAATCATTAAAATATTAAATGATCCCAATGCATTTGGTATTGATACAAATTTTTCATTTACTTTAGTAGCGCCATCTCTTCCAGGATTTGGTTTGTCATTTAAAGCTAATCAGAAAAGGGTTGGTGTCGAAGAAATAGCAGATATGTTATTATTAATGATGAATAAGTTAGGCTATAGTAAATTTTTAATACAAGGAGGCGATTGGGGATCTATGATAGGAACCCGAATGGCATATAAATATCCGGAAAATATAATAGGATTGCACTTGAATATGCTCTCTTTGAGGAGAGAGTTTGATAATAAAAGTAATATCACGCCAGAAGAAGAAGATTATATAAATCAAGTGAAAAATTGGAGGTTAGATGGAATGGGATATCAAGCCATTCAAGGCTCAAAACCACAAACTTTAGCATACGGCTTAACTGATTCACCATCAGGTTTAGCAGCATGGATATGCGAGAAGTTTTACGAATGGACAGATTGTAAAGGAAGTCCCGAAAATTCTATTTCATTTGATAAAATGTTAGCAAATATATGTTTTTATTGGTTTACAGGGGCAATAGGATCTTCTTTTTGGCCTTATTATGCCAGAAATCATAGGCCATGGTTCATACCTGAAGGAGCTACTATAAATGTACCAGTAGGATATTGTGAATTTCCATCTGAAATGCTTAAACCTCAAAAACTTCTTGCAGAAAAAACTTATATAAATATTTGTCGTTGGGAAAAAAAGGATCAAGGTGGACATTTTGCGGCATTAGAAAACCCAGAAGTTTTAGCACGTGAATTTATAGAATTTACTAGCGCTATAGATTTATGATAGTAATCCTGAGGTTAGTCCTATAATAAAAGAATAATCTTGGGCTATATCTTCAATTTGCCCGTCTCTTCCTGATTTGCCTCCATGTCCTGCTTCCATTTCTGTTTTAAGTAATAGTAAGTTTTGATCAGTTTTATATTCCCTTAATTTAGCTGTGTATTTAGTTGGTTCATCAAATAGTACACGGTTATCTGAGAGACTTGTTGTAATTAGCATGTGAGGATAATTCATTCTTTTAATATTGTTATACGGAGCGTATGAATAAATATATTTGAAATGACTTTTATAGCGTTTGGCATTTCCAAACTCTTTAAATTCTCCAATTGTTAAAGGAAGAGAATGATCTAAATTAGTGGTTAAAGAATCAACAAAAGGTACAGCCATAACAATTCCTAAAAATAATTCTGGTTTTTGATTAACTACCGCTCCCATAAGCAAGCCTCCTGCACTTCCTCCCATACCTATTATTTTTCCTGCAGAAGTGTATTTGTTTTTAATCAAATAATTTGCACTTGAAATATAATCTTTGAAGGTATTTTTTTTCTTTAACATCTTTCCATCTTGCCACCATTGCATTCCTTTTTCCATTCCGCCTCTAATATGCGCGGTAACCCAAATAATATTTCTATTTAATAAACTTAATCTCGTACTGCTAAAACCTAGTCCCATTGAACTTCCATATGAACCATATCCATATAATAGTAAATTAGCATTTCCATCTATATCAGTATTTTTATGTCTTGTAATGGTAAGGGGTATCATCTTTCCGTCATGAGATTTACATTCTTTCCTTTCAACAATATAATCATCTGGATTATGTCCAGACGGAATTACCTGCTCTTTAATAAGTTTCTTTTTTTTAGATTTAAGATTGTATTGATAGACCTTGCTATGTGATTTAGGAGAATCATATTCAATATAAATTTTATTTGTATTTCTGCTTTTTTGCATTAAGGATATTCCTGGACTATAAACTTTTTCGTCACAAAATATTAATTCTTCTTCAATATTGGTTGTTAAATTTTTTACAAATAATTTTGGCAAAGCATTTGAAACTTCACTTCTTAACATCCAATTTTTGAGAATAGTGATGCCTCCAATCAATACTCCTTTTTTTGCGGGGACTACTTCTTCCGTATTTTTTATGTCATTATGTTTGCATCTAACAATTTTAAAGTCTTCTGCTTCTTCGTTAGTATGGATATAAAAATAATTTTTCCAAGAATTTAAGGAGTAAATAATATTTTGTTTGGCTTTTTTAAATAATAATGGTTTAGGTTCTTTTTGTTTTGCAGGAAAGTAGCTTATTTCTGAAGTTGTATGATCACCAGAGTAAATAAAGTAATATTTATCATCTGAGCTAAGTCCTATACTTACGTTAAAACGTTCATTTTTTTCTTTATATATTAATAAATCAGCGTTTTTGTCTTGTCCTATTTCATGCCTATATATGCTCTTAGGTCTATGATTTTCATCTAACTTAGAATAAAATATATATTTGTTATCAGGGCTGAATGTTATACTACCAGAAGTATTTTTAATTTCTTGAGATAAAAACTTTTTGTTAGATATTTGTCTGATAAAAATTGAATAATATTCTGATCCTTTTAAATCTAGTGAATATGCTAGCAATTTGTCATTAGGGCTGACGGTTATTGCACCAGTGCTAAAAAAATTAGAATTATGTTTTTGCTTCTCTATATTACCATTCCAGTATATTTCTTCTTTTTTTGAACCTATTTTTCTTCTAATTTTTAGTGGATAGTTTCCTTTTTTTACTGTTTTAGTCCAATATTCATAATCTTTGTCTTTAAAAGGTAAGCTCGTATTATCTAATTTTATTCTTCCTTTTATTTCTTTAAATAAAGATTTTTGTAATTTGTTAGTTTTTTGTAGTTTATAATCGGCATACTTATTTTCAGCTATAAGATAGTTTTTTACTTCTTTATTTAATTTTTTATTATTTTGTAGAACTTCAAGAATATTTTTTTGATGTATCCAGCTATAATCATCTTCCCACTTAATTCCATGGCATTTTTTAATTTCTTTTATTTTTTTTAAAATAGGTTTTTTCATAGTGTATAAAATTTGTATTATAATAATATTTAAAATATTAAAGTAGTATAAAATAAATTAATGTAAATTATAAAATTGGAAAAAAAATGAGGTTAAGACAAATTGCAATAGCTAGCTATAATTTAAATAAAGCAGAAAGGTTAATAAAACAGGAGTTAAATATTAATTCTGCTTACAGAGATGAAGAAGTAGAACAATATGGTCTAAATAATATTGTTTGTCCTATTGGAGGAGAATTTTTAGAGGTTGTTTCTCCATTTACTACTGATACCACAGCTGGAAGATTCATTGATAAAAAAAATGGACCAGCTGGTTATATGACTATATTTCAATGTGACGATTCTTTAGAGAGAAGAAATTTTATAGAAAGTAAAAATATAAGGCCTTTAAATTCTTTTGAAAATGGAAAATATAGTGATTTTATTATCAATCAATATCATCCAAAAGACTTACCTGGGGCATTGGTAGAGATAGATTCAGTTAGAAATACTAATTATAGAGAAAAATATGCCGATTGGCCGCCTGCAGGTAATAACTGGAGACAATACATAAATGAAGATTATGTATCTGGCATAATAGGGGCAACAATTGCATCCACTGATCCAAAGTCTTTATCTGAGTTATGGTCTGAAGTTTTAGATAGTGAATTATCTGTTAAAAATAATATGCCAGTAATTTTATTAGAAAATGCTGAGATAAAATTTACGCATGCTAAAGATAATTATACAGATTTAGTTGGTTTAGATATTAAAGCCTCGGAAAAAAGAATTAATATTGGTAGCAAAGTTAAGTTATTAGGTTTAGATATAAATTTTGTATAGATTTATTTAGTGCATTTATTTTGCAGAACTTGAATTAGCAATGATTCTTTACATGTTTCCCACTCAGCTGGCTCTCTTTTAAAATAATTTAGAGAAATCAGTGATACTAAAAGAAAAACTATTAGAATCGTAAGCCAAGAGAAATTATTCATTTAGTTTGTCCTTTTTATTTATTTGTGAAAATATATTATATAATTGCTTGGGAGGAAAATGATTTATGGTAAGAATTTGTATATTTTTATGTATGTTATTTTATTCTTTTTTTGCTCATTCTGGTTCAGAAGAAGATTTGTACAGCTTACAGCATGAAAATGTATGTATAGAGTGTGATTTTAGTGAATTTGATTTGTCAAAGTTGGACTTCCAACATTCTAATTTGTCTTCAAGTAATTTTGATGAGGCAATATTAACTAAAAGTTATTTTCAAAATTCAAATTTATCCAATTCTTCTTTTATTAATTCAATTTTAATAAATGTAAATTTTGAAGCTGCAAATTTTGAAAATTCTTTATTTAAAAATAGTAAAGGGCCAGCGTCAAAATTTTTAGGAGCCTCTTTTAAAAATGTTAACTTTACTAATGTCGATTTTAGAGGTTCGAAAATGCAAGCCGTAGAAATATCTAATGCTAATATTGCTGAGTCTAATTTTAAATCTATAGACTTTACTGGAGCTAATTTATTTGCAACAAATTTTATAAATACTGATTTAGAAAATTCAGATTTTTCTGGTACGAATATGATAGATGTTTCTTTTGAAAAAACAAATTTAAAAAATGTAAATTTTAGAGGAAGCAATTTAAATGGGACTGTTTTTAAAGATGTAGAATTATTTGGAGCTGAATTCATTTCTAGTGATATTTCTAATGTTAATTTTCACGANNCCTCTTTTAGAGGTGTTATTTTTAAGNATGTCATCATTTGTGGAAAAAGAATTTTTGGAACAGTAAGGGTTAAGTCGTTCATTGAAGGTATTATTTCAGAGGAAAATGAAAATAGTACTAATTTTTTAGCCTCTTTATCTTGTAATTAATTAGATAATTTTTGGGTATTTTGACTCTATCCAATGAATTATTTTTTCTAAAGAGTTAGATGTTCTTGATTTATTATCACTATAGGTTGTAATCCAATTTTTAAAAGAGTTAGANTTTTTTTGATATATAATTTTGCAGATGGGATTTTCATATGAATGTCTATAAAAACAAAATATTACTCTATCTTTTTCTTTAGAAAAAGAGTAGTCCTTCCAGTTATTTGCAAGTAACATTCTTGAAAATAAAGACATTATTTTATTAAAATCATTTTTTTCGATAAAAGATTTATAATTATCTATATGAAAATTTTTATTATTTTTTGTTAAAATGTTAGTTTTTATCAATTTAGTACTTTATTTTAGTAAGTTTTTATATATTTTAAAGATTATTTTATTATAACATTTAAAGTTTAACAATAAATATAATTTATTCCAAAGGAGACAATTGTGAGTGATGTTTTTCAAGAAGTAGATGAAGATATTAGACAGGAGAGATATAAAACAATTTGGAAGCGTTATAGATATTATTTTATATCTATAATTATGGTATTGATAATCGCTGTTGCAACAAATGCTTTTTTAAGACATGAAAATTTTAAAAAAGTAAATGAAAGATCAGACAAATTTTTTAATGCTGTCTCAATTTCAAATTCGAATAGTGATGAAGCTCTTAAACTTCTTAATGAATTTTCTAAAACAGAATTAAAGTCTTCACAATATAATGTAGTTTTATCTCTTTTTATAGAGGCCGCAATAAATAGGGAAAAGCAAGATTTTTCTGCAGCCTTAAATGTATATTCACAGATTGCTAAGATGGAAAATATTGATATTTTTTACATTGACTATGCGAATTTATGTGCTGCAGAGACATTAATATCCTCAGGTGATATNGAGGCTGCTATCATAATGTTNGAAATGTTAATAAAAAATAATTCACCGTTACTATTAATAGCCAAGGAATATTTGGGTTATGTCGAAATTAGTAAAGGAAATTATGAAAAAAGTAAGACTTTATTTGAAGAGATTTATGAGGATGCTTCTTCATCTCAAGAAATGATTAATAGAGTTAAAGAGGTGTTATCAGTATTTTAATATTATTATTGGTTAAAAGATGTTTATAAATAAAAGTTATATTATATGTATTTGTTCTTTCATTTTTTTGATAAATTGTAGTACTTTGGATAAGTCCCTAGATTATTTTTCACTTAATAAAGAAGAAAAAAAATTAAGTGGTAAAAGATTANATATTATAAGTTTAAAAAATGACTTATTAATTGATGAAAACGCTAAAAATACGGAATTAGTATTAAGCAAAACTATTGTCAATAATTCTTGGAATCAAATAGGTGGAAATAGTTCTCATGTATCTGCAAATTATTTATTAAGTGATAACCNAAANGTTTATTGGAAAAATAGANTAGGTGATGGAGAAGGTAGTTATAACAGAATATTTGCACAACCTGTAGGTAATAAAAATTNTCTATTTGTTTTAGATGCTGAAGGAAAACTAGTTTGTTTGAACATAGAAAACGGAAAACTTATTTGGGAAGTTGATGTTTTTCCTGAATCAGAAAGCTTAAATACGAGCATAGATGGAGGTCTTGCTCTAAAAAATAATAATGTAATTATTTCAAATTCATATGGAGATATTATTAATGTAAATGCCATAGATGGAAGCATAAAATGGAAAATTAATAATAATAAACCAGCTCAGGGTTCTCCTTCAATTTATAATGATTATTTATTTCAAATGACAATTCATAATGAATTATTTGTTTATGATATTAATACAGGAGAAGAAATATGGAGGTATGTATCTTCATTTGTAACAGCTATTTCAAATGGAGGGACGTCCCCAGCAATCAACAGTCAAGCCGTAATATTTCCCAGTAATACAGGGGAATTATTTGCTTTAAATTTAAATACAGGTTCAGTTATATGGAATAGTAATTTAGTAATAGAAGGTTCATTATCCGGAACTCTAGATTTAACAGATATCGATTCAGGACCTGTAATTCATAATGATTTAATATTTGCAGGGTCTCTAACTGGAGTATTTGCCGCTATTGATTCAATAACAGGAGGTATTATATGGGACATTTTATTAAAAACTTCTAATAATCCAGTAATTAATGGAAATGCAGTTTTTATTGTTAGTGATGAAGGTAAGCTTATAAATTTATTAAGAGGCACCGGTAAAATTAGATGGATTACAGATTTAAAAAATAATTTAGATAAGAATATAGATAGTATGCCTGTGTGTAGGGGGCCACTTTTAGCCTCAAATTATTTATGGCTGGTGTGTAAAGATAAAAAAGTATTTCAAGTAAATGCTTATGATGGAACTGTAAAAAATATTTTTAATATAGATAGTCCATCAAATATTGCTCCAATTGTTATAGGGGAAAAACTTATTTTTTATACCGAAGATGCAGAAGTAATAACCTATCGTTAGGAATTAAAATGTTACCAAAAATTGTAATATTTGGCAGGCCAAATGTTGGAAAATCTACTTTATTTAATAGATTAGTTAAGAGAAAGGCTGCAATAGTTGCTGATATTCCTGGTGTTACTAGAGATAATAAAAGTCTACCTGCAAAGCTGGGAAAATTAGATTTTATATTATATGACACGGCAGGGTTTGACGATTTTAAAGAAAAAAATTTATTAAATATGGATATTCTTAACAATATCAAAAATATTTTGAATATTGCAGATATTATTATTTTTATGTTAGATGCTAAAACTGGAATAATTCCTTTTGATCATAGTTGTGCAGATTTATTGAGAAAAGTTAAATGCCCTGTGATTATTTTATTAAATAAATGTGAGTCTTCAGCAGATGAGCTCAATACTTATGATTGTTTAAAACTTGGATTTGGTGATCCAGTAATTTTTTCGGCTGAACATTCTATAGGATTTGGGCATCTAGAAGATAGGATTAAACAAAATATTAAGTCTGATGATTTTATTATAGATACTGCAGAAGATAAATCATCTTTAAGATTAGCAATAGTAGGAAAGCCTAATAGTGGAAAGTCTACATTGATAAATACTTTATTAGGTAAAAAATCTTTATTAACAGGAAGTCAACCAGGAGTGACTAGGGATTCAGTAATGGTAGATTTTTTGTGGAAAGAACAAAAAATTACATTGATTGATACTGCAGGACTTAGAAGAAAAAATAAGATTACNGATAAGATAGAAAAATTGTCTGTTAAGGCTACATTAGATACGGTTAAATATGCACAAATTATAGTTTTAGTTCTTGATAGTAATGAGATTATTTCTAAGCAAGATCTAAATATTGCTAGCCATATAATTGAAGAAGGAAGAGTTTTAGTAATAGCCGCAAATAAATGGGATNTNATTAAAAATAAAGAGGAAGTAAAATTAAATTTTTTAAATGCATTAAGTGATACCTTGTCTCAGTTAAGAGGAGTTCCTTTGGTGGAAATTTCAGCTTTAAAAAACAAGGGAATTAATAATTTAATGAATAGTGTAATGAAAATGTATAAAAANTGGAATGTAAATATTCCTACNTCTAAATTAAATAAATGGTTATTATTGGCTCAGGAAATGAATCCNCCTCCATTGAGCTCAGGAAGATCTATGCGAATAAAATATTGTACACAGATTAATGTGAGACCACCTAGTTTTATACTTTTTACAAATTATGTAAAATCAATGAANAAATCATATAAAAGATATATTTTAAATAATTTTAGAAAAGAGTTTGATTTTGATGGTGTACCAATAAGGATAATCTATAAAAATTCGAAAAACCCTTATTCTAAATAACTTTTTTTAAGTTTGTTAATAAACTTTTTTGCAGCTATTTGAGGAGTGACTAGACTTTTCTGGCTTTCTCCTGGAAATGATTTTTTTCTTAAATTACTCAATAGGGGACCTGGGTCATAAGTAGAAACTTTTAAATTAGATCTGTTTATTTCTTTATTCCAACTATTAACTAATACTTCTATTCCTTTAGAGCTTAATATATATGGAGAAAAATAAGGTTCTTGATATTTTTTCTTTTTGCATACCATAAAATATACTTTTCCTGAATCAGATATTTTTAATANAGGTTCAAATACACGAATAATATTCCATGCTGCAATTATATTTATATTAATTANTTTGTTAAAATCTTTAGGNGGTATATGGGATACAGGACTTAATTTTGGAAAAAATGAAGCTGAATTTATTAAAATATCTATTTTTTTATATTTTTCAAAGATTATAGGACTCAATTTTTCAATTGATTTTGTGTGACTTATGTCTAATGGAACTAGTGTTGAAGTAATATTATTAATCTTTTTTATATTATCATCAATTTCTTCTAGTTTATCTATTCTTTGTCNAACTAAAATTAATTTAATATTTAATCTAGCCATTTCATATGAAATATTCTCTCCAAAACAACCTGTTGCTCCAAATATGAGAGCTATTTTTTTTGAAAAATCTACTGTATTCATCAATTTTCATTTAATAAAGAGAGTTGGTTATTTAAAGAACCTACATCCCTATCTATTAGTCTTGTAGGGTAGTCTCCTGTGAAGCAATGGTCTGTAAATTGAGGATTATTATTATCACGGTTATTGTACCCCATGGATTTATATAAACCATCTAATGATAAAAAATGTAAACTATCCAATTTTAGAAGTTTTTCTATTTCTTTGATAGATTTTTTTGCAGCTATCAATTCATCAATAGTTGGAGTATCTATTCCATAGTAATCAGGAAATTTTATAGGGGGACTAGATATTCTCATATGAACTTCTTTTGCGCCTGCATCTTTCATCATTTGAACTATTTTTATTGCTGTAGTCCCTCGCACTATTGAGTCATCAATTAAAACAATTTTTTTATCTTTTATTATGCTTTTGTTTGCATTGTGTTTTAACTTTATCCCTAATTGTCGTATAGTTTGAGTTGGTTCAATAAACGTCCTGCCTACATAGTGATTTCTGATAATTCCTAAATTAAATGGAATATTTGAAGCTTCCGAATATCCTAATGCAGCAGGAACGCCTGAATCTGGGACAGGGATAACTATGTCTGCTTTTGTAGGATATTCTTTTGATAATTGTCTTCCCATTTCTTTTCTACATTCATATACGTTTTTGCCACCAATTATGCTGTCTGGTCTAGCAAAATAAATATATTCAAATATGCATGGTCTTACTGTTTGCTTTGGAAATGGTTTATAAGATTTTATACCTTTACTATCTATAACTACTACTTCGCCATTATCTATTTCTCTTATTAATTTAGCCCCTATAATATCTAATGCGCATGTTTCAGAAGCTATGATTTTTGCTCCATTTAATTCTCCTAATACTAAAGGCCGTATACCTAATGGATCTCTTATTCCAATCAATTTTTTATTAGTTAGAGCGCCAATGCTATATGCACCTTCTAACTCGAATAAGGCGTCTATGACTTTTTTAATTATTGAATTTTCTTTACTTCTAGCTATTAAGTGAATAAATGCTTCTGTATCTGTTGTAGACTGAAATATTGCTCCTTCTTTTACTAGTTTGTGTCTTAGCTGAATTCCGTTTGTAAGGTTACCATTATGGGCACATGCAATTCCACCTCCCAATAAATCCGCAAATAATGGTTGTACATTCTTTAAAGTAGTTTCACCTGTGGTAGAATATCGTACATGCCCTAAAGCAGATTCTCCTGGAAGTTTGTCTATTACAGATGATTTAGTGAAGTGATCTCCTACTAATCCCAAGTAAGGCTCGTTATTGAAATTTTTTCCATCAAATGTAACTATACCAGCACTTTCTTGTCCTCGGTGTTGTAAAGCATGAAGACCAAGCGCTGTTAATGCCGCTGCATCAGGGTGTCCAAAAACTCCAAAAACCCCACATTCTTCTTTAAGACTACTAGCATACATCTATATTAACATTCTTATTTATTTTTAAATAACAAATATATTTATTAACTTAATTATTTTCATTATTTATATTTGTTTCCCTATTATTTAAATCATTCAATTGATTACTATCTGAAGGTGTATACGATCCATCAGAACTGTCAACATTATTAATAATTTGGTCAGAAAATAAATTTTGATCTTCTATAATATTTTCTATNTTTAGTAAATCGGAATTAATATTAAATATATCCTTAGGTAGTAAACTAACTATAAAATTGTTTACTAAAGTGATTAAATTATAAGTATGTGAATTACTTACCCATTCAGGAATATTTTTTTCTTTCCATATAGATTTTTCTATAAATATTGTAATGATTGATAATATTAAAACACTTCTAGTAATGCTAAAAATCATGCCCATAAATTTATCAATTGGGCTAAGCAAGGAATTTTGAATATTTTTTGATACTATTTGAGTAATTAAAGTAGATAATAGTATTAAAATTAAAAAAATAATTCCAAAAGAAATTGCATCGGCTAAAATTTGAGGAGTAATAAAATTTCTTAAATTAGTAGCTAATATCCCATAATATTTTATTGATAACCAACCTGAAATAAACCAGCCTGTTAACGCTAAAGCTTCTTTTGCAAATCCTCTAAATAANCCTATAATTACTGATATTAATATTATTAATAGAAATATTATATCCGTTATATTTAGCGCNAAGTTGTTAAAANCCATTTGTATTTTTTCTTATAAAATTTATTAAATTATTAATTTAGGCATATTTCTTGCCATTTTACATATTATTTCATAAGGAATAGTATTATTTTTTTTTGCAAAATTTTCAAGAGTTCTATTTTTTCCAAATATTTCTACTAATGTTCCTGTTTTAACATTGTTATTTTTAAGTTTTGTTATATCAATAACAGTTAAGTCCATGGANATTNTTCCTATAATATTTACTTCTTTATCTTTTATAAATACGCTTCCAATATTAGATAATAGTCTAGACAGTCCATATGAATAGCCTATTGATATTATAGCTAATTTGCTCTTTTTTGTTATTTTATAGCTAGCTCCATAGCCAACAGTCATTCCTTTTTCAGCATCTCGTATTTGATAAACTTGTGTATATAATATTAATGTTTCATTAAGAGGATTATTTTTATTAATAGTAGGATTAATTCCTAAAAAAGCTGCTCCTGGCCTCACTATATCAAAATGATAATTTTTACCTAACCATATTCCAGAAGAATTACAAAGACTAGATTTGATTTTTTTATTTGTAATATTGGATAATAATAAATTTGCTTCATTAAATTTTTTTAGTTGAAGTTTATTAATATTATTATTTTTATCTTCTGCACAAGCAAGGTGGCTCATGATAAATTTAATACTTAAATTTTGAAAAAGTCTTTTATTTTTAACATTTTTTATATCACCTAAGTTTATTCCTAATCTATTCATTCCAGTATCTATGTGAATAATGCAAGGAATAGCTTTTTTAATTGATTTTTCCCAAAATAATATTTCTTTAAGGTCATTTAAAACTGGTATTAATTTATGTTTCTTTATTAGTTTTATGTTAATAGGAGATCCAATATTTAATACATAAATATTTATATTTTTAAATTTTTGTCTGAGTTTTATTCCTTCGTTAATATTTCCAACAAAGAAATTNTTAAAATTTGAAGTATATAAAATTTTAGTAAGCAATTCTGCTCCTATCCCATAACCCTCTGATTTAATTACAGGCATGATTTGTGAATTTTTTAATTTCTTAGAAATTATACTTATATTTTTTCTAATTTTAGTTTTATCAACTAAAATTACAGANCCGTTTANGGAAATAATATTATTTATTTTATTATTTAAATTTTTTTTTCTTGTATTAGTTTTCATTATTAAATTTATTTTCATCTGCCAGATCAGAAAATTTTGTTAAAGATGCCTCAAAGTGTAGTTTGATATTTCCTATTGGACCATGTCTTTGTTTGGCTACTATTATGTCAGCCGTATTTTGAACCTTTTCTAATGTTTCTTGCCATTCAATATATCTAGTCTGAAATTTTTCATCACTTTCTGTTCCACTTTTTTTAGGTTCCGCTCTTTCTTCATAATATGACTGTCTATATACAAACATAACAACATCTGAGTCTTGTTCAATAGTACCTGATTCTCTTAAGTCTGCTAGTTGAGGCCTTTTATCTTCTCTTTGTTCTACTGCTCTTGATAGCTGGCTTAATGCCACTATTGGAACATTTAGCTCTTTCGCAACTGATTTAAGGCCTTGCGTTATTTCAGAAATTTCTTGGACTCTATTAGGAGATTTATTAATAGAAGACANAAGCTGTAAATAATCTAAAATTATAAGTTTCAATCCGTGTAATCTTTTTAATCTTCGGGCTCTGGTTCTAAGTTGAGGGACAGATAATGCAGGAGTTTCATCAATAAATAGTTTTCTATTCTCTATATTTTGACTTGCTCTAACAAGCCCTATAAATTGCTCATTATTAAGTTGACCTCTTCTAATTTTATCTGAAGGAACATTAGCTTGTTCAGCTAAAATTCTATTGGTTAACTGAATACTAGACATTTCTAAAGAACAAAATAAAACCGATTCAGATTTTTCTTCTATAATATTATTAGCAGAATTAAATGCAATATTAGTGGCTAAGGCTGTTTTTCCCATACTGGGTCTTCCTGCTATAATAATTAAATCTGATTTGTGNANACCTCCAAGAAGTTCGTCCATGGCTTTTAACCCCGTAGTAACTCCTGATAATTGACCATCTCTTTTATGAGCAGATTCAGCACTTGCTATAGTTTCTGCTATAGTATTTTTAAAATTTTGAGGNCCGCTATTAATTTCTCCAGTTTCNGCTAGTGAAAATAAGNTGCTTTCGGCTAACTCAATTTGTGCAAAAGCATCCTCATCGACATTTGGATTAGAAGCTTGTATTGCTATTTCTTTGGAAAGTCTAATTAAATCTCTTCTTAATGAAAGATCATAAATCAATTTTGCATAGTGATCTGTGCTTGTTAAAGTATCTGTGGCTTCAGTGAGAGTTTTAAGATGNTTCTCACTATCAATTTCCATTAGTGCAGGATCTTTTTCAAAATATTGTGATAATGTAATAGGGTCAGCTATTTGCCCATTATTTATTAATTTTTGAGCAGCTTCAAATATTCTTCCATGNACAGGTACGAAGAAATGTTTACTTTTTAACGGTAAATCAAATAAAATTCTATTATATACTTCATTATCAGTAAGTATAGCCCCTAATAGAGCTTCTTCAGCATCTATTGAATGGGGTAGATTATTTATTGCTGAGTTTTCTAACTTATTATTTTCTAATGAATTTATACTATGTATATTATTATCTGCCATAAAAATATTATAACATAAAAAGTAATTATAATTTAATGTGAATTATGTTAATTATGTGGAAAACGAGGATAAGATTTAAAAAATTTTATCTTATGCTTCNTTATCAGAAATTTGTTCGTCTTCTGCTTTTTTGTTTTCTTCAGGCTGATTATTTTCATTGCTTTCAATATTAGTCAGCTCTTCGTTTTCATTTTTTGACTCAAATGATTCTATTTTTTGAGCATCTATAATTTTTTGTTCTTCTATAGATTTAATTTCTTCTGCTTGAAATGTTAATTCTTCTAAAGTTCTGGCTATATTTACATTAATAGATACAATATACTCTGGATGAATTACTATTCTTACTTCGTGTTGTCCTACAGTTTTAATGACAGATTTTAATTGTACTTGTTTCTTTAAAACCTTATGGCCTTTATTATTTAATTCATCGGCGATGTCTTTAGTACTNACTGAACCATATAATTGACCTGAATCACTAGCTTGCTTGATTATATCTATACTAATATTNTGCATATTATTAGAAATATCCTCAGCTTCTTTTAATTTCTGAGCATTTAATTTTTCATATTTAGCTTTTTCTTTTTCATATATAGAAAGATTCTCTTTACTAGCACGTAAAGCTTTATTTTGAGGTAATAAATAATTTCTAGCGNAGCCGTCTTTTACTTTAACTATGTCTCCTAGTTTACCTATTTTTTCAATTCTTTCTAAAAGAATAACTTCCATATTTAATGCTCCAATTAATTAATAAAGAGACTGTATACTAATTTTATTTCTAATCAANATATCATTTATATTTTTTATTTATGTAATTTTCTAAAGTTATAAAAATTATCTAATATACCTAAGGCTGTAACTATAGAGAGGCTTATAGGAATAAAAAAAATTAAAGCATATAAACTATATAGAAAAAAATTACCATAATTAATTTTCTTAGCAGCAAAATGTAAAATTGTTAAACCTTGAATTGTTATTGGGATGCTTATAATAATGGCAGCTGAAATTAATATAGGAAAATTTAAATTAAAAACTGTTATAGGAAGTAACAATAATATAAATAATATAATAAACCAATTTGGAATAATTATATCTATTAATTTATCTTTAATTTGAGATGATTTTTCATATTTAAATAATAAATTTTTAGCAATAATTAAATTTAATACTAAAATTATTATCCAGCTAGCTATAATAACTGAGGGTATTAAAGTTAAAATATTATCATTAATTATTAAATCATTTTTAGTTAATGCTTGTAAATTTTTATGGAATGCTTTTGAGAATTCCTCAATATTTTTTGAATAAAAAAAGGAAATTATAAAATATATTAAGCATTTGCATATGGAAATTTTAGAAATAATATTTCCATAATAAATATGTTTTTTATTAAGTTTTTCAAATGAAATTATTAAGGCAGGTAATGCATTTATTATAAAAAATAAGATTGCTGTATTTGCTGAAGCAAAAAGTATAATAAAAAGAATACTAGAAAAAATACTTATTATTAGACTGAAGTAGNTAAATTTAAGACTAACTAAAAAAAAAGGTAATGGCGTAAAATATGAAAAAAAAAATATNAATGGTCCAAAAATTTTATATCCNACAGTAATTAATGCTGGAACAGTNCCAGCCAATATAGATATAAATATATTGCTTTTAAGAAACATCTATTGATTTATTATCAGCTTTCTACATATGAAATTAATGCTAAAATTCTTGCTCTCTTAATAGCTTGAGCTAACTTTCTCTGTTTAGGTGCAGATACAGCACTAATTCTTGCAGGAATAATTTTTCCTCTTTCTGATATAAATTTACTTAAAGTCTTTATGTCCCGAAAGTCTATTGGAAGTGCATCTGGACCACTAAAAGGACATGTTTTCTTTCTTCTAAAAAAAGTTTTAGAATTACTATCTCTTGAATTATTTTCTAACACTAATTTAGTCTCCTATTTATTTTCTTCTGATTTTTTTGACAGAATTGAAGGTTCTTTATTAATTTCTTTAGTTTTTATAGATAAATATCTTATTATATTTTCATCAATTCGCATATTTCTTTCTAGCTCGTGAATAGCATTACCGTTACCGTCAATTTTTAAGACTACGTAATGTCCTTTTTTATTTTTTTCAATTTTATATGCTAAATTTCTTAATCCCCAAGATTCAGTATCAATTAATTTAGAATTATTTTTTTCAAGTATTTCTTTTAAATCTGATATTGTTTTTTTAATATCGCTTTCTGCTAATTCTTGTCTTGCTATAAATATACTTTCATAAAATGCCATTTTAGTTCCTAAAATTATATTTCTTCTTTATATGGAGAGTTTTATTACCCTATATTAGTGTTTTGAGCAAGTATTCTTGTAAATAAGTTATAAAAAATTTTTATAATAGTATATAATAGAGATATTTAAATGTGGAAAGGGTATATAATGAAAGCATTCATTTTTCCAGGACAGGGCTCCCAAAAAGTAGGAATGGGACAAGACTTATATAACAATTTTACTGAAGCTAAAGAAGTCTTTGAAGAAGTTAATGATGCTTTAAANTTTAATTTGTCTNAAATTATATTTGAAGGTGATGAANAAGAACTAAAATTAACTGCAAATACCCAGCCGTCTCTGATGACTGTTTCTTATGCCGTTGTTAAAGTTATTGAATTAATGAGTGAAAAAAAAATATCTGAAATTGGGAAATTTGTTGCTGGTCATTCTTTAGGAGAATATTCAGCATTATTATCAGTTAACGCAATACCTTTAAGTGAAACTGCAAAAATACTTAGATTAAGAGGTAAGCTTATGCAAGAGTCTGTGCCAGTGGGAATGGGTTCAATGGCAGCATTAATTGGGGCTAATATAGAAATTATTTCAGAAATTAAAGAAAAATATCTTAAGGATGGTGAAATACTTGATATAGGTAATGATAACTCGCCTGGACAAATAGTTATTTCAGGAAATAAGACTGCTGTAGATAGAGTTGTAAAAAATTATAAAGAATTTAAAATAAAAAGAGCAATTGAACTTCCTGTTAGTGCTCCTTTTCATTGTGCTTTAATGGAACAAGTGTCTATTTCTATGGAAGATCCAATTAAAGAATTGAGCATGATAGAACCAGAGGTTAGCGTAATTAATAATGTAGATGCAGAAATAGTTAGTGATCCCGAGAAAATAAAACAAAATCTAATTAGGCAAATATGTGGAACAGTAAAATGGAGGGAAAGTATTCAAAAATTAATTTCTATGGAGGTAAGTGAATTTATTGAATTAGGTTCAGGAAGTGTTCTTTCTGGTTTAGTTAAAAGAATTGATAAGGAAAGTAATTCATATGCAGTGGAAAATATTGAGGATATAGAAAATTTTGTAAAAAATTCATTGGGTTAGTGTTAAAAAAATAGGTGTTAGTATAATGTTTAGTTTAGAAAATAAAAATGCTGTGGTAACAGGAGCTACTGGAGGTATTGGCCAATCAATTTCTAAGATGCTTCATAAACAAGGTGCAAATGTATGTATTAGTGGCACGAATAAAGAAAAGTTAGATACATTAAATAAAAGTGAGGGTAATATTTATTCTTGTATTCAATGTGACTTGTCTGTCAGGTCGGAATTAGATGTATTTATAGAAAAAATAAATAAAAANTTTGGTCATATTGATATTTTAATAAATAATGCTGGTATCACAAAAGATCAATTAGTATTGAGAATGAAAGATGATGATTGGAAAACAGTTATAGAAACTAATCTTTATTCGTCATATTTTTTATCTAAACTGGTTCTTAAAGGAATGATGAAAAGAAGATTTGGCAGGATTATACAAATAACCTCAGTAGTGGGTTTTACTGGTAACCCGGGGCAGGTTAATTATGCTGCTTCTAAATCTGGTTTAATAGGTATGTCAAAATCTTTAGCGATGGAGGTTGCCAGCAGGAATATAACAGTAAATTGTATTGCACCTGGTTTTATAGAAACTCCAATGACTGAAATATTAAATAATGAGCAAAAATCAAATTTAGAAGATAGAATTCCTTCTAAAAGACTTGGCAAACCTGAGGATGTTGGAGCTGCCGTNGTATATTTAGCTTCTGATGAGGCATCNTATGTCAACGGAGCAACAATTCATGTAAANGGNGGATTAGCAATGATTTAAAGAAAAATATTAAATNTATTGTTATAGTAANATATAATAGATAAAAAAATACTTGAATATATATAAAGAATTTGTGAAAACATATTTAGATAGCTTTTTATTNAACCATAAAGAAGGAATAAAGTTAATGAGTGATATTGCCGATAGAGTAAAAGATATAGTAGTAGAACATCTTGGAGTTGAAAAAGATAAAGTTAGTGAGAATTCGAGTTTTATAGATGACCTTGGAGCTGACAGCTTAGATACAGTTGAATTGGTAATGGCATTTGAAGAGGAGTTTAGTATTGAAATACCTGATGATGCAGCAGAAACAATTACTACAGTCCAAGATGCGATTAATTTTATTGAAGACCAAAACTCTTAAAAAAAAAATTAAAGGATTCGATTTACATGAAAAGAGTGGTTGTAACTGGCTTAGGATTAGTAACCCCATTAGCTAGNAATGTTNGTTCTTCATGGCAAAAACTTATTAATTCAAATTCAGGAATTGAAAGAATACGTGATTTTGATATAGATGATTTACCTGCAAAAATTGCAGGTCATGTTCCTTTATTAGATGAGGATANTGGTTTTNATCCTAGTAGGTGTGTTGAACCTAAAGAGCAAAGAAAAGTAGATCGATTTATACTTTTTGCTATAGATGCAGCTGATCAAGCTATAAAAGATAGTGGTTGGGAGGCAAAAACTGATAATGACTCTTATAGAACGGGTGTTTTAATAGGTTCTGGAATTGGGGGATTGTCATCTATAGAAACGGCAACTTTAGTTTTAAAAGAAAAAGGGCCAAGAAGAATGAGTCCTTTCTTTATCCCATCTTGTTTAATAAATTTAGCTTCTGGACAAGTTTCTATAAAATTTAACTTTAAGGGGCCAAATTTATCGGTGGTTTCTGCTTGTTCTACAGGAGCTCATGCTATAGGAGATGCTGCAAGATTAATAAAAGCAGGTGAAGCAGATGTAATGGTGGCAGGAGGATCAGAGGCTGCGATAACAAGGCTTGGCATTTCTGGTTTTTCTGCGGCAAGAGCTTTATCTACAAATTATAATGATGAACCTACAACTGCATCTCGTCCGTGGGATGAGGGTCGTGATGGCTTCGTTATGGGGGAAGGGGCAGGATGTGTTGTATTAGAAGAATATGAGCATGCTAAAAGTAGGGGAGCAAAAATATATGCTGAAATATTGGGATATGGCTTATCTGCGGATGCTTTTCACATAACAGCTCCATCGTCAGATGGTGATGGTGGATATAGGGCAATGAAAGCAGCATTAGAAAATGGTAATTTAAATGCCTCTGATATAAACTATATAAATGCTCATGGAACTTCAACGCCACTAGGTGATGAGATAGAATTAGGGGCAATTAAAAAGTTATTTAAAAATAATATTGATAAAATGTTTGTAAGCTCAACAAAATCGTCTGTTGGTCATATGCTAGGAGCAGCTGGAGCTGTTGAAGCAATATTTTCAATTTTGAGCGTTGTAAATAATATTTTACCTCCTACTTTAAATTTAAATAAGGCTTGTGATGGAGCCGAGGGAATAGATTTAGTTCCTTTGACGGCAAAAGAATCAGAAATTGATATGGCTCTATCTAATTCTTTTGGTTTTGGGGGAACTAATGCCTCATTAGTTGTAGGAAAAGTTAAATAAAGTTCTTTATA
>PAYS01000009.1 GCA_002715265.1 Candidatus Pelagibacterales bacterium | reverse complement strand
AAAATTAATAATGTTTCTAGATATTTGCAGTTAAATAATTGTTTAATTGATAAAAGTATTGATTTAAACATGGTTAAAATGCCAATAAATCATTGGATTTTGAACTTGTTTTATACTTGTTCGGATAATGTTAAAAAAGATGTATTAGCTTATAGGTTTAATGAAGCTGCAAATAAAATTTACCATTTTGTATGGCATAATTATTGTGACTGGTACATAGAGTTTACAAAAAGCTTTATAAGTGAAAGTGACGAAACAAAGCATATAGCTTCATATATATTTAGTAAAATATTAATATTATTGCATTCTATTGCACCTTTTAATACAGAGTATTTATATTCAAATGTACATAAATACGGTAAAGTATTAGCTCTAGAAAAATGGCCAGTAAAAGACAAAGAATTACTTATAGATAAAAATAAATTAGATGAGGTTAATTGGTTAGTTAAATTAATTACCGAAATAAGATCTTTACGAAGTATATTAAATATACCATTTAAATCATTGATAAATATATATTATAAAGGTTTGAATAATGTCTATATTATTTACATAAATAATAATCTTAATACTTTAAAGCAGATGGTAAGAGTAAGTAATTTTTTAAAAGATGATTTTAATAATAAAGATGTAGCGCAGATAATTGTAGATCAGGCTACTTTTTATGTTCCTTTAAAAGGATTAATTAACATTGAAGTAGAATATAAACGTTTAAATAATGATTTAAAAAAATTACAAAATGATATCGACAAAATTAATAATAAATTAAATAATAAAAAATTTATAGAACGAGCTCCAAAAGAAGTAATTGAGGAGCAAACAGATAGAAAAGAAAAATTAGTAAGCCTAGCAGATAGGATGACCATTGCTTTGCAAAAAATGACAACTGAATAAAAATATTAAATTAATTTAGGAGGTAAAAATGACAAAAATAAATAAAGATAATCTACCAAGTAGACATGTTACTGAGGGACCAGGAAGAGCCCCTCATAGGTCATTTTATTATGCAATGGATTTAACAACAGAGCAGATTCATCAACCATTTGTCGGCGTGGCTACTACCTGGAATGAATCAGCACCATGTAATATTACACTTAGAAGGCAAGCACAATCAGTTAAAAAAGGAGTTTCTGCAAAAGATGGTACTCCTAGAGAATTTACAACAATTACTGTTACTGACGGAATAGCTATGGGACATCAAGGAATGAAGGCATCTTTAGCAAGTAGAGAAGCTATCGCTGATACTATTGAATTATCTGTAAGAGGTCATTGCTATGATGGATTAGTAGGGGTTGCAGGATGCGATAAATCTCTACCAGGCGTTATGATGTCTATGTTAAGATTAAATATTCCAAGTGTTTTTATATATGGAGGTTCTATAATGCCAGGTAAACACAAAGGAAGAAATTTAACAGTACAGGATGTGTATGAAGCTGTAGGACAGAATGATGCAGGAATTATTGATGCTGAAGAATTAGATTTGATAGAAAGAGCGGCATGTCCTTCTGCTGGTTCGTGTGGAGGTCAATTTACAGCAAATACTATGGCTTGTGTTAGCGAAGCTATTGGGTTAGCGCTTCCAAATAGTACAGGAGCTCCTGCACCTTATGAATCTCGAGATGAATATGCGCTTGCGGCAGGCGAACAAGTAATGCAACTTATAGAAATGAACTTAAGACCTAGAGATATAGTAACTTTAAAATCTTTTGAGAATGCGGCAAGAGTAGTGGCTGCATCAGGAGGTTCAACAAATGCTGCTTTACATTTACCAGCCATGGCTAATGAGGCAGGAATAGATTTTGATTTGTTTGCTGTTGCAGATATATTTAAATCTACTCCATACATTGCTGATTTAAAACCTGGAGGAAAGTATGTAGCTAAAGATTTGTATGAAGCTGGAGGAGTTCAGGTTATTTTAAAAGCTTTATTTGAGGCTGGATATATTCACGGAGATTGTATGACTGTTACAGGAAAAACAATTGAGGAGAATCTAAAAGATATTACTTTCCCTGTAGATCAGGATGTAATCTACAAAGTTTCGGATGCAATAACCCCAACTGGGGGAGTAGTTGGTTTAAGAGGAAATTTAGCAGAAGAAGGAGCTATTGTTAAAGTTGCCGGCATGTCAAGAAGCAGACATGTTGGACCTGCAATAGTTTTTGATTGTGAAGAAGATGCATATGAAGCTGTTAATAAAAGAAATTATAAAGAAAATGATGTTTTTGTAATAAGGTATGAAGGTCCAAAAGGCGGTCCTGGCATGAGAGAAATGCTTGCTACTACAGCTGCTATATATGGACAAGGTATGGGAGAGAAAGTTGCTCTTATTACTGATGGTAGATTTTCAGGAGCTACTCGTGGTTTTTGTGTTGGTCATGTTGGTCCTGAAGCAGCAGTCGGAGGAGTTATAGCTTTAGTGCAAAATGGAGATATGATTACAATAGACTCTGAAACTGGTGAATTAAGTGTAGATTTAAGTGAAGAAGAATTAGAAAATAGAAAAAAAGATTGGAAACCTAGAGAACATGAATACGGTTCTGGGGAAATATGGAAATATTCACAGTTAGTAGGTCCTGCTGTTAAAGGAGCTGTAACGCATCCAGGAGCAAAATCAGAGAAGCAATGTTATGCCGATATCTAAATAATTTTAATGTTACATAAATATATTAAAATATTTATTCTATGTTTATTAATAGTTACTGGTTGTGCGCAAAATAAAGCTACTGGAGATAGACAGCTTGTAATTTTATCTCAAGATGAAGAAAATAATATTGGTGCGAGAGAGCATCCTAAAATTATTAAAGCTTTTGGAGGTATTTATGAAGATAAAAACCTGCAAGAATATATTAATAATATAGGCAATAGACTTGCATCTAATTCAGAACTTCCTGATATTAGATGGACGTTTACAATTTTAGATAGTCCTGTAGTAAATGCATTTGCATTGCCTGGAGGATATATATATGTAACTAGAGGATTAATATCTTTAGCTAATGATGAATCAGAAATAGCTAGTGTAATAGGTCATGAAATAGCACATGTTACCGCTAGACATACAGCTGAGAGACATGCTAAAGCCACCATTTCTGGTTTAGGTTTAGAAATATTAGATATTGTAATAGGTAGGCCGATAGTATCAAATTTAGCAAATATAGGCGTGCAAGGAATATTATCTTCATTTAGTAGATCGCAAGAGCTAGAAGCAGATAAACTAGGTATTAGATATATCAAGAAGTCAAATTATGATACAGAAGGTTCTACTAGGTTTTTATCTAGGCTTGATGTACTAACTAAAATTTCAAATGAAAAAAATAGTAACTTAATAAATTCTATCTTTGCTACTCACCCAAAAACTTTAGATAGAGTTCAATATTCAAAAACATTGGCTACTAATTTAAGTTCAGATGTTTTGAGAAATAAAGAAAAATTTCTTTTAGCAATTGATAACATGGTATATGGAGATAGTTCCAAGCATGGAGTAATTAGGGATAATTTGTTTTTACACTTGGATTTAAATTTTAAATTTGAAGTACCTAAAGATTATAAAATTGATAATCAAGAAAATGCGGTAATTTCAAATAATAAAGATAATACTGTTATTGTCATTTTTGATGGGTTAATTAATCAAGAAAGTATTAGTTTAATCGAAATTGTTGAAGCAAATATAGGAAGGTCAAGATTATATAATTATGATGAGTTTTCAATAAATAATAGAGTAGCTATTAGTGTAGAAGATAAATCATTAGTTAATTATAACGGAGCAAAATACAATAGAAAAGTATATTTAATAGCGTGGAATAATACGAGAGTTTGGAGGTTTACAGTATTATCTGCACCTAATTTGTTAGACAACTCTATATTAGAAGCAGAAAATATAGTTATGAGTTTCGATTCATTATCAAATTATGATAGAAAAATAGCGCAACCTAGTCGTATAAAGATTATTAAAGTTTTAGAAGGTGATACAATTAATTCATTATCACAAAATATGGCTGTTTCAAAAAATAAAAAAGAGTTATTTTGTGTTTTAAATGGAATAGATTGTAGTTCAGAAAATGCTTCTTTATCTATAGGAGAACCTATTAAGATGATTTCTTTTTAAAATAAATTTAATTAGTAATAGTTATTTTATCACTGGGTTTTAATTTTTTTATTATTTCACTTAGGTCTGAAGTTTCTAAAGCTATACATCCATTTGTAGCTTGATAATCTTTTTTAGAATTATGTATAAATATTGCACTTCCTTTATAAGGAATAATAGGATTTACATTATATTGAATGACTAAAATTATATCATAAATGTTATCATTTCGATATAGACTTTCTGCATGAGGTTTTGAGGTAGTAATTAATTTATTATAATGTTTACTTTTCGGATTGTCACACCATGCCATATTTTTATTAATACTGTTAATTTTTAAATTTGCTTTTAAATTTTTTATTTTGTCTGTCCTTACATATAAGTTTCCAATATTAAATGTGCCAATGGGCGTCATTTTATCGCCTTCGGTTTTGTTGTTTGTTAACCCTTTTAATCCAAATGCACACCTATATATTTTATTATGGAAATGAAGAGTTTGGTTTCTTTTTACAATAATCATAAGAATTAATCAGAAATATTTATTATTACTGGTGCATGATCTGAGGGTTTTTCAAGAGCTCTAAAATATTTCTCTATATTTATATTTTGTAATCTATCTAAAGCTTGTGGCGAGAGAAGAAAATGATCAATTCGTAAGCCTTTATTTTGTTCAAAGGCTCTTCCGTAATCCCAATATGTCCACTCACTATTATTTTTAAGTATTTCCCAAGCATCATAATAACCCATATTTAGAATCTCTCTAAATTTAGAACGTGTTTCTGGTTGAAATAAAGCATCATTTTTCATATTTTCTGGATTAGATGCATCTGTGTCTTTTGGGCAAACATTGAAATCTCCACCTAATATTACAGTTTCTTCATAATCTAAAAGCTCTTTAGCTCGTATTTTTAATTTATTCATCCAATCAATTTTATATGTAAATTTTTCTGAGTTAATAGGATTTCCATTTGGAAGGTATATGGATGCAACCCTAACGCCATTATTACTATTGTCAATCCAACATTCTATATATCTGGACTGTTCTTCCTCGTTTTTGCTATAAAGGTTAGTTTTTACATCATGAATAGGAAATTTTGATAAAATTGCTACTCCATTATAACTTTTTTGTCCTTTAAAAATTAGGTTGTATCCTAAGTTTTCTAATTCATCTTTTGGGACATCGCTGTTTTGAGCTTTTAATTCTTGAAGTAATAAAACATCAGGTTTATTTTTTTGAATAAATTCCTTAACATGATTTAGTCTTACTCTTATAGAATTTACATTCCATGTGGCAATTATCATTAATTAAGTTACCGAAAATGAAGTACCACATCCACAATTTGAAGTAGCATTTGGATTGTCAATAGTAAAGGCTGCTCCATTTAAACTTTCATCCCAGTTTATCTTAGAACCATTTAAATAGATCATAGAGGTATTATCAGTTACTAAAGTAGGGTAACCACTAGAGTCTGTAAAAACAATAATATCCTCATCCTTAGTATTATAGTCAAAGGAAAAAGAGTATGAGAAACCTGAACAACCACCACCGTCTACTGATATTCTTAAAAACCCTTTACCCTCTTTATTTTTAATAAGGTTAATTCTATCTATAGCTTCATTAGTAATTGATAGATTATGTTTTTCATTTAAATTATCTTTAATAATATTCATAATATTTATAATGTTAGTTCAAATTTATATAATTTCAAGTTATGTATAAACATATTTATATTTTTTAGAAAGTATTTAAATGAATTATAACAAAAGTTATCGCACTTTATTTAAAGATACTAAAGGTAGATTTTATAAGGAAAAAGAATCAACGAATCGTAGTCCTTATATGAGAGATAGAGATAGATTAATTCATTCTGCAGCTTTTAGACGCCTAGAACATAAAACTCAAGTTTTTGTTCAACATGAGGGTGATAATTTTAGGTCTAGACTTACTCATACAATTGAGGTTTCACAAATTGCTAGAAGTCTTGCTAATAGTATGGATTTAGATTTAGATTTGGCAGAAACTATTGCTTTAGCTCATGATTTAGGGCACGCTCCATTTGGACATGCTGGAGAAGATGAATTAAACTCTTTAATGCTTAATAAGGGCGGTTTCGATCACAATGCTCAAACCTTAAGAATAGTAACTAAGTTGGAAAAAAAATATGCACAATTTGACGGCTTAAACTTAACTTGGGAAGCACTTGAAGGCATTGTTAAACATAATGGTCCTATTAATAAAGATATCCCAACAGTCTTAAAAGAACATCAAGAATATATATTAAAAAATAAGCCAGAGCATGATTTAAAATTAAATTTTTATCCAGGTCTCGAAGCCCAGGTAGCTGCAATTTCGGATGATATAGCATATTGTAATCATGATATTGACGATGGAATAAGAGCAGGGTTGTTTTCTATAGAAGATTTAGAATGTATAGATCATATAGGAGTTATAGTATCTTCAATAAGAAGTAAATGGCCTAAAATTGAAAAAAGAAGATTGGTACATGAAACTATAAGAGTTTTAATTAATTCCATGGTTAATGATGTAGTTAATGAAACAATTAACATAATTAAAAAAGAAAAATTTTCTCATGTAGAGGAAATAAGAAATTATGGAAAAACTATAGTAAAATTTTCAGATAAGCTATATTATAATAATAATCAACTCAGGTCTTTTTTACATAAAGAAATGTATAAACATACTATTGTAAATAGAATGACATTAAAGGCAAAAAAAATTATTTCTGATCTTTTTAATGCTTTCAGTGAAGATATATCTGTGTTGCCTACCGAGTGGAGGAATATTGCAGATAAAGAAAAATCTGATTTCCAAAAATATAGAATTATTGCAGATTATATAGCTGGAATGACGGATAGATATGCTGTAATGGAACATAAGAGGTTATTTGACATGCATGATGGATGGAAAGGAACTTCTTTGTATGATAAACGTGATCGCTAATTAATGATAAAGGCATAATAATGAATGTTTATGAAGATATAAAAACAAATATTATATCAATAATCAGCAAATTAGAAATTAATGTTAATGATATAATAGATAAAATATCTGTAGAGCCACCAAAAGAGGAATTGCATGGAGATATTTCAACTAATGTAGCTATGTTATTATCTAAAACCTTAAAAAAACCACCTTTAGAAATTGCTAAAATTATTAAGTTAGAATTAGAGAAAAATAATAATATTTCTAAAGTTGATATTGCGGGTCCGGGTTTTATAAATTTATATTTTCATACATCAATATGGCAAAAATGTTGTTTTTATATATTAGATTCTGAGACTGATTATGGTAGAATTAAAACAGACAATGCCAATAAGATTAATGTAGAATATGTATCTGCAAATCCAACAGGTCCTATGCATATTGGCCATGCAAGGGGTGCTGTATTTGGAGATAGTTTAGCAAATTTATTAGAATTTATTGGTTATAATGTCACTAGAGAATATTACATAAACGATGCAGGAGAGCAGGTAAACAATTTAGCAAGGTCAGTATATAAAAGATATTTAGAAATTTTAAATATTAAAACAGATGATTTTACAGATGATCTTTATCCTGGGGAATATTTGGTTCCTGTAGCAGAGCAAATTGTAAGTGAGTATGAAGATAAATATATAGATAAATCGGAAGAAGACTGGCTCGAATTATTTAAAACAATTAGTATTAAAGCAATGATGGACGTTATAAAGCATGATTTGTCACTCATAAATGTTAGGCATGATGTTTTTACTTCTGAAGCAAAAATTCATAAAGATGGGTATATTGATAAAGTAGTAAGTATATTAGATAAAAAAAATCTATTATATCAAGGTGTTTTAGATCCTCCTAAAGGTAAATTGAAAGATGATTGGGAAAGTAGACCTCAATTATTATTTAAATCTTCTTTATATGGAGATGATATTGATAGACCTCTTAAAAAATCGGATGATAGTTGGACTTACTTTGCTGCTGATGCTGCTTATCATTATGAAAAGTGTAATAGAAATTACAAATCTATTATAAATGTTTGGGGTGCTGATCATGGAGGTTATGTAAAAAGAGTAGGTGGAGTAATAAATGCTTTTTCAGAAAGAAAAATAGATTTTAATGTTAAGTTATGTCAGTTAGTTAGTTTGAGTAATAAGGGAAAACCTTTTAAAATGTCAAAAAGGGCAGGTAATTTCATTACTATGAAACACGTAATTGAATCAGTAGGGCCAGATGTATTAAGATTTATTATGTTGACAAGAAAAAATGATGCAACTTTAGATTTTGATATGGATAAAGTTTTGGAAGAATCTAAGGAAAACCCAGTTTATTATGTACAATATGCATATGCTAGAGTGAACTCTTTATTAGATAAGTCTAAAAGTTTAAATTTAAATAATTATAAAATAGATTATTCATTATTAAATAATAAAGAAGAAGTTTTTTTAATGAAACTTATGGCACAATGGCCAAGATTTGTTGAAGCTGCAGCAAAAGCTCATGAGCCTCATAGAATAACTATATTTTTAAATGATTTAGCCGGAGCATTGCATTCATATTGGGCAAAAGGGAATGAGGATGAAAAACAAAGAATAATTATAGAAGATGATTTATTATTAACTAGGAGTAGATTGGCTTTGGCTGAAACTGTTCAAAAATTAATTGGTATAGGTTTAAAAATTATAGGTGTACAACCTTTAGATAAGTTGAATTAATCATAGGTATTATTATTTATGGTAAAATTAATAATTTTATTGATACTTATAATTGTTACGTCCTTATTTTATTTTAAGGATAATATAAATACTTTTTTTGATAACAATAATGATGTGGCTCACATAAAGAGTTTAAATAATAATTACAAAACTATACCTGAAAACCTTAAAGGACAACAGTTTGATGGAGAGAATTTAAATATATATGAAGTTACTAGAGAGAGGTTGCTACCACAAAACGAAATTAATTTAGAAGAAACTGAGAATAAATCTGTTATTAATTCTTCTATTATAAAATTTTATATACAATTGGCGTCTTATAAAAATTATAAAATTGCTGATGAAAAAATTAATGAGTTAAAAAAATCAAATGATATTTTTTTAAATAATTTAAATTATTCTATAACTGAAGCTGAAATAGAAAATAAAGGTATTTTTTTTAGACTTCGCATCGGACCTATAAATAATTTAAATGAAGTTTTTGAGATTTGTGAATATTTTAATTTTGATAAAAATAGTTGTGTAATTTCAGAGGAAAAGTAAAATTTTAAATAATTTTATAAAATCTACTATAATAGGCATATCTGGAAAACGTCTTTCCCAAAATGAAAAAAATATAGTAAAAAGAAATAATCCGTTTGGGTTTATATTATTTTCACGAAATTATAAATCTTATTTTATGCTTCAGGATTTAATATCAGAAATTAATGATTTGATGGGATGGGAATGTCCAATACTTATAGATCAAGAAGGAGGGCGGGTTCAAAGGTTAACTGGTCCAGATTTTTTAAACTATCCGCCTGTTAATTTATTTGGTAAAATTGCTAATCAAAACCTAAATGACGCAAAAAAAGCAGTTCAACTTAATTATTCATTGATTGGTAAAGAATTAAGAGATATTGGTATTAATGTAAATTGCGCTCCATGTTTAGATGTTTTGTCTATTGATACTCACGATGTTATTGGGGATAGAGCATTTTCAAATGATCCAATATTAGTTACAATATTAGGCGATTATGCATGCAAGGGATTAATTAGTCAGGGCGTAGTTCCTGTTATTAAACACATTCCTGGTCATGGTAGAAGCAATATTGATAGCCACAAAGAATTACCAATAGTAAAGGATTCATTATCAATTCTTCAGAAAAGCGATTTTCTTCCTTTTAAACAATTATCTAATATGCCTCTAGCTATGACTGCCCATATTATTTATAAAGAAATAGATGACTCTTATCCGATCAGCATTTCTAGAAAAGCTTACGAATATATACGAAATAGTATTAAATATGAGGGTATTCTAATGACTGATGATATAAATATGAAAGCCTTATCTGGATCTATTAAAGATAAAATAAATAGTATTACTAGTGCAGGATATGACTTAATTTTGCATTGTTCAGGAGAAGAAAGCGAAATAGAAGAAGTTTTAGAATTTTCTCCATATATAAAACAGAGTATTTTAGATAAATGGCTAAAAGCTTTTAATGAGCTATCTATTAATGAGTTTGGTGAAAAAAAAGATATTATAGCAGATATAAATAAAATTTTATCTTCTAATATTGGTATCAACTGGAAATTTATTTAAATATTTTACTATATATAGTATCTAATAGTAGTATTTTAATATATATTGTGTTATTTTTAATTAAATAAGCTACTTGAAGGAAACTATGGAAGAGCTTCATAACAACTTTATTACAAGTCAAGATTCTAATAAAAATGAAGATTTAGAAATAATAGAGTCAGATGATTTGTTTCTAAATTTAGAGGGTTTTGATGGTCCTATAGATTTATTATTAGAATTAGCTAAAAAACAAAAAGTAGATTTGTATAATATATCTATATTAGAGTTAGCAGAACAATATATAAAATATATAGAAAATGTAAAAAAATTAAATTTAGAAATTGCTACCGAATATTTAGTTATGGCGGCGTGGATTGCCTTTCTTAAATCAAGAATATTGCTACCTGAAGAAGAAGAGGAAGAAGTTAGCTCAGAGGAAATGTCAGAAGCTTTAGCATTTCAATTGAGAAGGTTGGATGCTATGCGAAGAGTGGGAAATGATTTGTTTGAGTTAAAATTGTTACACAGGGATAGATTTAGTAAAGGTATAAATATAGAAGAAAAAAAGATTATAAATTTTGAAGATAATACTAATTTATCAGATTTAATTATTTCTTATAGTGCGTTAATTAGAAGTCAAAATTTAACAGATTATGTGCCCAAATTAAAAAAGCTTGAAACCATTGAGGTTGCACTATCTAGATTGAATAAAATGATGAATAGTCATCAAGACTGGACACAATTATCTTTATTCTTACCAAAGGGACTTGATATAAGAAAAAGTGTATATGATTGTTCTGTTTTGGCAGCTACTTTTTCCGCTTCATTAGAATTGGTTAAAAAAGGAGAAATTGAGCTAAAACAATCGGTTCCATTTGGAGATATATTTTTAAGGCCGAAAGTAGGAGGTAAGCATGAGTGATGATATATATATGAATATTGTAGAGGCAATAATATTTGCAAGTGATAAGCCGGTAAGTAATAGAGTATTAGCAAGTAAATTACCAGATCATTGTAACGTCAGCGAAATTTTGCAGGAGCTTAAAAGTAAATATACAAATAGAGGGGTTAATTTAAGTAAAGTTGGAGATTCTTGGGCATTTAGAACTGCACCTGAAGTAGCTGAGTATTTAATAGTAGAAAAAACTGTTCAAAAAAAACTTTCAAAAGCTGCACTAGAAATTTTATCCATTATTGCTTATCACCAACCAATTACAAGAGCAGAGATTGAAGATATGAGAGGGGTCAGTGTAAGTCAAGGCTCTTTAGAAATGTTATTTGAAGCTAATTGGGTTGAGCCACGCGGCTATAAAGATGTTCCAGGAAGACCTGCTACTTGGAGAACGAGTAAACATTTTTTAGATCACTTCGGTCTTGAATCCATTAAGGATCTGCCAGGTTTATCTGAGCTAAAAGCGTCTGGTTTGCTGGCAAGAAATACAGGACCTTCTTATTTAAATAGTAATAATATAAATAATTAATCTCTTTTTTATACTTTATTTATCTTTATTCATTTGACTATTTAATTTATATTTTTATTATCTATATGAGAATGAGACTGACTTTCAATATCATAGTAAGATGGTAAAATGAAATATATAAATAGTTTTTTTTTAATTTTAAGTTTTATGATTATATCATTTGAAACTTTTTCTGATGAAATAAATTTATATTCAGCAAGAAAAGAACATTTAATAAAGCCACTAACAGACCTATTTACAAAAGATACAGGAATAAAAGTAAATATAATTACTGCTAAAGCAGCCCAATTACATCAGAGAATTTTACGCGAAGGAGAAAATTCGCAAGCAGATGTTTTGTTGACTTCCGATGCTGGTAATTTGTGGAGAGCTCATAATGATAAGCTATTACAATCAGTTTCTTCAGACATTTTAGATTCCAAAATTGACTCAAAATATAAAGATCCTGATAATTATTGGTTTGGATTAAGTTTAAGGGCGCGTATTCTAGTATATGCAGCAGAGAGAGTTGATAAAAATAAATTGCTTGGATATAAAAGTTTAGCCAATCCTGAATTTAAAGGAAGGGTTTTAATAAGGTCTTCAAGTAATATATATAATCAATCACTTATTGCGCATATGATATCTAAATATGGATTAGTAGAGGCTGAAAAATGGGCTATGGGACTGGTTAAAAATTTTGCTAGAGATCCGGCAGGAGGGGATAGAGACCAAGTTAAAGCATTAGCTGCAGGTGAAGGAGATATTGCAATAGTAAACTCCTACTATGTAGCCAATATGATGGATACTGATAAAAAGAATTTATTTGATAAATTGAGGATCTATTTTCCAAATGATGATTTTATGGGAACTCATTTAAATATAAGTGGAGCGGCAGTATTAAAAAATGCACCAAATGTAAATAATGCTATTAAATTTATAGAGTTTTTAGCTTCCGATGAAGCTCAATATATTTATGCAAATATTAATTATGAATATCCAGTTGTTAAAGAAATTAAAATTCCATATATATTACAAGAGTTTGGATCATATATTGAAGATAATATATTAACAAATGAATATGGAAAATTAAGCTCAGAAGCAATAAAATTGGCTGATAGAGTTGGATGGAAATAAAAAATATATTTTATTAGCCAATCTTTTTATTTATATTCATTAAATGTTTAGATCTCTACAAAATGGTTGGGTTTTATTTGCAATTTTATTTAGTTTAATTGTTATTGTACCAATTGCGACTGTTGGTTCATTTGTTTTTATAAACGAAGGAGATACATGGCTTCATCTAAAGGAAACAGTTTTATTAAATTATATAACAAATTCTTTAGTAATAGCGTTATGTGTTTTTATTTTTAGTGTAATTATTGGAACCATGACTGCTTGGATTATTAGTATATTTAATTTTCCATGTTGTAAATACATTGATTGGTTCTTAATATTACCTTTGGCAATACCGTCATACGCTTTATGTTATGTATATTCAGAAACATTTGGATTCAATGGTTTTTTTAGTCAAATGTTTCAATGGTTAACTAATTCAAATTCATATTTAGTAAATTTTTATTCCATTGAAGGAGCTATTTTTATTTTCACTTTTAGTTTATATCCATATGTATATATATTAGCTAGGCAGTCTTTTATTTCTCAATCTGCAAGTTATATAGAAATTTCTAAAATTTCTGGTCACAATTTAGTAAAAATTTTTTTTAAAAATTCTATACCTTATGCGAGACCAGCAATTATTGGTGGTGCTACTCTAGTCATTATGGAAACTTTAGCTGATTATGGTGTTGCTGATTATTTGGGAATAGACACTTTTACAAAGGGTATTTATAGAACTTGGTTTAATTTAGGTGATATAAACTCTGCAGGTAAGTTGTCTTCAATATTATTACTTACAGTATTTTTTGTAATTTTTATTGAAAGAACATCAAGAAGAAAAGCAAAATATAATAAAAATATTAGAAATGATAGGCCTTTAATTAAAAGAAATTTAAGTGGTTTTAATGCTTATTTAGCAATTACTCTTTGTTTGATACCAGTGTTTTTAGGCTTTTTAATACCATTAATTACATTAATTAGTTGGTGTTTTAAAAGTATAAGTTATTGGGATTTATATTCATTTATCAAAATTATATTTTCTTCTTTTAGCATAGCTTTTATTGCAGCTATATTATGTATGGCATGCGCAATAATTATTGTTTATGGTTTAAGAGTAAATTATAAATTTGTAAGTCCTTTTGCAAGAATAGCTAGTATGGGATATTCAATACCTGGAGCAGTTGCAGCTATAGGAATTTTAATACCTATAATTTGGATGGATAATAATTTAAATATATTTTTTTCTAAATATTTTAATTATTCAACTGGTTTATTACTTTCTGGTTCTTTGGCTGCACTATTGTTTGCTTATTTGATAAGATTTTTAGCTTTGTCAATTCAATCTGTAGAAAATGCTTTTATTCGTGTTCCTAATTCTTTAGATAATGCTGCAAAAGTCCTGGGGGCAACAAATAAAAAAATACTTAAAAATATATTAATTAAATTAAATATTAATGGTATCTGCCTTGGTATATTAGTTGTTTTTGTCGATATCTTAAAAGAATTACCTGCAACTATTATTTTACGCCCATATGATTTTTCAACATTAGCTATTAAAGCTCATGAATTGGCTATGGATGAAAGATTATATGAAGCTTCGCTTCCATTAATTACAATTATATTTGTATGCTTGTGCCCTTTATTTGTTATAAACAAAATAACTACTAAATATAAAAGAGAAAATTAATAAATATGTATGACAATGAATCTTTAATAGTAAATGACGTAACTCACTTTTATAAAAAAACTAAATCTATAAATAATTTTAGTTTAAGAGTTAAAAAGGGTGAAGTTGTAAGTTTGCTAGGTCCAAGTGGGTGCGGTAAGACTACTTTACTGCGACTTATAGCTGGTTTTGATGATCCTGTTTCCGGGGAAATAATCATAGGTGAAAACATAGTATATGGTTCAAATTATATTTCTACAGAAAAGAGAGGTGTTGGGATGTTGTTTCAAGATATAGCATTATTTCCTCATCTTACTGTGGGAAAAAATATAGGTTTTGCCATTGAAAATAATAAAAATAGAAATGAAGTTATAATAAATTTATTAAAAAAAGTTGGTTTAGAAAAATTTATTAATAGGTATCCAGATACATTGTCTGGTGGTCAGCAACAAAGAGTAGCTTTAGCAAGGGCTCTAGCAAGAAACCCTGAAGTTATGTTATTAGATGAGCCGTTTGCATCTTTAGATACTTGGTCAAAATATGATATTGGTGAAGGCTTAATAAAAATATTAAAGTCATCTAATACTTCTACTTTAATAGTAACACATGATCCTCAAGAAGCTATGAGACTAAGTGATAGAGTTTTAATAATGTTAAATGGCACTATAGTTGATGAAGGAGCCCCTGATAAATTATACAAAAGTTCTAAGCATTCTTTTTCTGCTCGCTTATTGGGACCTATAATGGATTTTAAGGAACAGGAAAAGCAATTAATTTTTAAAGGCATTTTCGGTAAAAAATTTTCTGAAAAAGTTATTAAAGGAAATAATTTTGAATTGTTAATTAGACCAGACGCATTTTCAATTCCTAATGAGAATGAAAAAGGATTTGAATTAGAGATAATATCTTATAAAAATTTAGGATTATTAACAGAATTAGAAATTAATGTTTCAGGAAGCCCTTTAAATATCAAAATATTAGTTTATACAAATATTTTTAATATGTTAATAAATGTTAAAAAATTATTATTTGATAAAGAATGGGCTTTTGTGTTTCCTAAAAGCTAAAATGTGTATATATATAGTCTATGTAAATTAAAGTTTATGTATAATACAATTATGGAAGAGGAGGTATTATAATGAGTATAGGTATTTGGCAAATTGTTTTAATTTTAGCAATTGTTTTGATATTATTTGGTGCGGGTAAGTTGCCAAGAGTAATGGGTGATGTTGCTAAAGGTATCAAGAACTTTAAATCTGGAATGAAAGAAGAAGCATCTGAAGATGAAGATAAGACTGAGGAAGTAGTTTCTGTTAATAAAAGTAAATCGAAAGAAGATTCGAATACAAATTAATTTCTGTCTAAGAAAGGTTCACTAATGCTTGATATAGGATGGACGGAGATATTAATCATTACAGTAATTGCGTTATTTGTTGTAGGTCCTAAAGACATTCCCAAAGTTTTACGAACTATTGGAATATGGATTGGAAAATTTAAATCTATTTCAAGAGATTTTCAAAATACAGTGCATGATGCAGTAAAAGAAGCAGAATTGGATGAAGTAAAAAAACAAATTGAATCGGCTAAGACTGGATTCACAAAAGAAATGACAGAAACAATTGACTCTGAAGGTGAATTAACAGATATGCTTAGAGGTGTTGATGTTGTAGATAAAGATGATAAAAAAAATGAATCAATAAAGAACTCATCTGCTTGGCCTATACCATTGAATGAAAAATCTGATAATAATTTAAAGTCTGAAGAGGAATTGCCAAAAGATGATAAAGAAATTAATACAGAGGAAGATACCAAAAAGCCAGTAGCATAATTCTTAGTGAAGTATAATGACAGACATAAATAATGAAGAAGAAATTGAAAATTCAAAAGCTCCTTTAGTTTCTCATCTAATTGAATTAAGAGATAGGCTTAAGTGGGCGGTTATAGCATTTTTCATTGCTTTTCTAGGCTCTTACTTTGTGGCTGATCATATTTATACTTTTTTAGTTAAACCTCTAGAAATTACTTATAAAGATATGGGCTATGAAAACCCTAGAATGATATATACAGGTCTAACAGAAGCATTTTTCACCTATTTAAAGGTATCATTTTATTCCGCTCTATTTATCTCCTTTCCTGTAATAGCTACTCAAATTTATAAATTTGCGGCACCAGGTCTTTACAAAAATGAAAGACAAGCATTTTATCCTTTTTTAATAGCAACACCTGTATTATTTATATTGGGTGCAGCGTTAGTATATTATTTTATTTTTCCTCTAGCCTGGAAATTTTTTTTAGGGTTTCAAACAACTGGAATTGAGACAGGTTTGGCAATAGAATTAGAAGCAAAAATAAACGAATATTTATCTTTGGTTTTAAAATTAATGTTTGCTTTTGGATTAGCTTTTCAGCTTCCGGTGGCTATATCCTTACTCGCAAGAGCAGGCTTGGTTTCTGCAAAAGGAATGAAAGCGAAAAGAAAATATGCATTTGTAGGAGCATTTGGAGCTGCCGCAATTTTAACACCTCCTGATTTAATCAGTCAGATAGGGTTAGGAATTCCGATTATAATTTTGTATGAAATTTCTATTCATTTAGCTTCAGTGATGGAACGTAAAAGAGCATCTGCTGAAGAGGATATGGTTTCTGATGCTGATAATTCTATAAAAGAAGAAAATAATTTAGATAATGATATTTCTGAAACTGATTATAATGAAGATGATTAATTTTTGAGGATATAAGTTTTGTATGATTTTAAATGGATAAAAGAAAATAGGTTAGAATTTGAAGAAGGTTTAAACAAAAGAGGAACCAAAATAGATTCAAATTTAATTATTGAATTATATGATAAATATGTAAAAAATATATCTAATTTACAAGACTTGCAAAATTCAAGAAATAAGGCTTCAAAAAATATTGGAATTAAAAAGGCTTCTGGTCAAGATGCTTCGAAAGAAATAAATGAGGTTTCGAAATTAAAAATTGAAATTAGTAAGTTGCAGGATGAAACAGATGTTCAATTTCATAATATTAAATCTATGGTCGAAGTTATTCCAAATGTTCCATTTGCAGATGTTCCTATAGGAGATAATGAAAAATATAACCAAGTAATAAAGTCATATGGAAAAAAAAGAAATTTTTCTTTTACACCAAAATCTCATGATGAGTTAGGAATCAATTTAAATATGATGGATTTTGAAAAAGCAGCGGATATATCTGGATCAAGGTTTGTTATATTAAAAAATAAATTGGCGAGATTAGAAAGAGCTTTATCTGCATTTATGTTAGACGTACATACAGAAAAACATAAGTATTTAGAGGTAAATCCGCCATCATTAGTAAGAGATAATTCTTTATATGGAACTGGTCAATTACCCAAGTTCTCTGATGATTTATTTAAAACTTCTTCTGATCATTGGCTTATTCCTACCGCTGAAGTTCCTCTTACTAATCTGGTATCTAATACTATTAATGATTATAAAATTTTTCCTTTAAGATATACTGCGTTAACTAATTGTTATAGGTCAGAGGCAGGATCTGCAGGAAAAGATACTAAGGGCATGATCAGATTACATGAGTTTAAAAAAGTTGAATTGGTTTCCATTTCAATTCCTGAAGAGTCTGAAAATGAGCATGAAAGAATGCTTCTATGTGCTGAGGAAATTTTAAAGCAATTGGATCTTCCTTATCAAGTTGTAAATTTATGTACAGGTGATTTAGGTTTCTCAGCCGCAAAAACTTATGATATTGAAGTTTGGATTCCATCACAAAATGTTTTTAGAGAAATATCTAGTTGTTCAAATTGTAAAGATTTTCAAGCAAGAAGAATGAATGCACGTTTTAGAGATGAAAATAAGGTAATTAGAACCTTGCATACTTTAAATGGGTCTGGTGTGGCAGTAGGCAGAGCGCTTCTTGCTTTATTAGAGAACTATCAAGAGCAAGACGGGTCTATAGTTATTCCGGATGTTTTAGTTCCTTATATGAATGGTTTGAAAAAGATCGAGTAAATGAGTAATAAGAATACTGAGCCACTAATTTTAATTACAAATGACGATGGAGTTGATTCGAAAGGTTTAGAAGTAATTCTTAAAATAGTAAACAATATAACTTCAAATTATATTGTTGTAGCTCCAACAAAAAATTGTTCTGGGTTTGGCCACTCAATAACTTTATCTAGGCCTATTAGATTGTATAAGATAAGAGAAAAATTATATTCTTGTGATGGATCTCCTACTGATTGCGTAATGATTGCATTGTCAGAAATTTTAAAAAATAAAAAGCCCGATCTTCTTATTTCTGGAGTAAATATAGGAGAAAATATAGGCGATGATGTATCATATTCAGGAACAGTAGGTGCAGCTCTTGAAGGTGCTTTTTCAGGAATAAAATCTATTGCAATATCTAAGAATCGGCCACAGCATAATGATAAAGATGACTGGTCTGGGGTTGAGGAATTTATTCCAGATTTTATTGAGAGCTTTATAAAAAATAAAGACATGATAATAAATATAAATATTCCTAATATTTCTAGTAATGATATTAAAGGTACAATATATACAAAACTTGCTAGAAGAAAACCTATGGGTAAATTTTTATATAGAAAAGATTCAAAAGGAACTCCATACTATTGGTTAACAACAGATAGGTCTAAAGTAAATCTTGAACCTAATACAGATATTTGGGCATTAGAAAATAATTATATTTCTTTAACTCCGCTTTGTTTAGATATGACAGATAAGAATTATTTAAAAAATATATGGGACGAGAATAATAGTAAATAATTTAGATGATAGAGTTCTTAAAATGCATTTAATGCTGCGAAAGGCTGGTATAATAGATGATAGAATTTACCAAGCTATATCATTTCTTTCGCGTTCAAATTTTTTACCTTTTAAGTTTGCTGGTCTTGCTGATGAAGACATAAATATTGAGATATTTGAAAATATTTTTGCATCTAAAACTTCAGAAATTGCAAAGATGATACATTTAGGATTGTCAAACAATCATAATACCAAAACTGTACTTGAAATAGGTACGGGATCTGGCTGGCAAACATATATACTGTCAACAATTTATGATAGAGTTTATACAATTGAAATAGATGAAATTGCTTTTGATTTTACTAATAAGATCTTTAAAAATATTAATAATAGAATAGTTTCAAAACTTGGTGATGGAAAAGAAGGTTGGATAGAATCTGCTCCTTATGATGCTATATATATAGATTCATGCTGTGATGTAATTTCAAAAAATATATATGATCAATTAAATAAAGATAATGGAGTTTTAGTTTATGTAAAAGAATTTGATAAAAAACAATACTTTTATTCTTTTTCTACAAATGGTAATTTAAGTGAAGTAAAGTCTCAATTTGAAGTACAAAGAACTAGGATAAATTAAAATATTTTATTATGTTAAGAATTTTAGAAGCTTTAAATAATTATATTGTATATTTTCTGTTTGCTTTAATTTTATTAATTATAGGATGTGAAAAAAGTAAATATATGGCTCCAGTTGTGTATAAAGGTCATGATTCTATAGATAAAATAATAACAAGTAAAACGAAGACTATAATTGTAAAGGAAGGTTATACGCTATTTTCTATTTCTCGAAAAGAAGGTGTTTCAGTGCGTTCAATTATTGAAGCAAATAATCTTAAACCTCCATTTATTTTACATAGTGGCGATGAGTTAATTATTCCATCTGCTTTAGTTCATACTGTTAAGGAAGGGGACTCCTTATGGAAAATTTCAGAATGTTATGGAGTAGATATAATAACTATAATAAATACAAATAATATTAATAATAAGACTATTAGTATTGGTAAAAAATTAATTATTCCATCTAGAAATATTAATGTTCAAAAAAAATGTAATGATGAAGAAAAAATTATAGTTAATAAAAATATTAATATTGATATAGATTCTAATACTTCAAGCGCTAAAGATAAAAAGTTTATTTGGCCTGTTAATGGTAAGGTTTTGTCAAAATTTGGCATTCAACCTAAGGGCATGAGAAATGACGGAGTTAATATAATTGCTGATAAAGGACAACCTGTATTAGCAACTCAAGATGGTAAAGTAGTATATTCAGGAAATGAAATTGAAGCATTTGGTAATTTGATATTAATTAAGCATAATAATAATAGGACGAGTGCTTATGCGCATGTTGATAATGTTGAAGTAGTAAAGGGTCAAATAGTTAAAAAAGGAGAACTAATTGCTAGAGTAGGAAATACTGGTAAAGTTAATAGGCCACAATTACATTTTGAAATAAGGGATAATTCTGGACCTATTGATCCATTAATATTATTACCATCTAAAAATTTATAACATTATATATTTTTTTTAAGTTGACCTGCTAAGTTCTGAATAAATTGCCATGCTACTCTTCCCGATCTTGAGCCTCTAGTTATAGACCATTCAAGAGCTAAATTTTTAGCTTTATCTATATCTATATCAATTTTATAAAATTTAATATAATCTTCAATCATTAATAAATATGTTTCTTGAGAGCATTGATAAAAACCTAACCATAATCCAAACCTATCTGATAAAGATACTTTTTCTTCAATAGATTCATGTGGTATAATTGCTGTCGAATCTTCATTTTCTTGCATAGATCTAGATAAAAGATGTCTTCTATTTGAAGTAGCATAAAAAATAATATTACTAGGCTTTTCTGCAAGTCCTCCTTCTAAAATTGTTTTTAGAGATTTATAGCTAGTTTCATTATCATCAAATGACAAATCATCACAGAAAAGAATAAAGTTATCATTAATGTCAGATAATTTTGAAATTAAAACAGGTAAACTATTAATATCATCTCTATTTATTTCTACTAATATTAATCTATTTTTATTTTTTTTATTAACTATTTCTTTGTGAATAGATTTTACGAGAGAAGATTTTCCCATTCCCCTTGCACCCCACAATAATACATTATTAGCGGAAAAACCATTTGCAAATTGTTCTGTATTTTTAAATAGTATATCTTTTGTGTTATCAATCCCTTTTAGTAAATTTAAATTAATATAATTCATATTTTTAATTGGTATTAGACTTAAGTTTTCGGGATTCCATGTATATCCATTTTCTTTACCTATTGTAATTTGAAAATCTTTGGTATTTGTTAATATCTCAAGAGCGTTGGTGGCTCTTCTTAGTAATTTTAGAATTTCATCATTTATTTTCATCAGAAATCTCTCAAAAATGTTAAAGAAAAATAGTTTTTGTTGCATAAATCCATTATTTGTTATTAATTACTCTAAACCTTGATTATATAGTTTGCAATAAAGGTTATAATAGTTATATATATTTTTTATGTTAAGGAGAACAAATGTTTATTAGTGAAGCTTTAGCGCAAGGAGCGTCATCTGGAGGAGGATCAGGATTTTTGATTCAAATTGCTCCTTTAGTTTTGATATTTGCAGTATTTTATTTTTTATTAATTAGGCCTCAACAAAAAAAGATGAAGGAGCATAGATCTATGGTGGAAGCTCTTTCAAAAGGTGACAAAGTTGTAACAGCTGGTGGATTAGTCGGTCAAATTTCAAAAATTGAGAGTGATAGAATTGCATTAGTGGAAATTGCAGAAAATGTAAAAGTACAGGTAGTTAGATCTACAATTACCGAAGTGATTAAAGATGATAATAAAAAATAATTAATCTATGTTTTAATAAATATTGGAATTTTTATGCTTATTTTTGAGAATTGGAAAAAAATATTTGTATTTTTGGTATCTGTATTTGCAATAGTTTTTGTAATTCCAAATTTTAGTTCAAATAATTTTAGAGATAACGTTCTACCTAAGTTTATTAATTTAGGAGAAATTAGATTAGGCTTAGATCTCCAGGGTGGTTCATATTTGTTGCTAAAAGTTCAGGCAGAAGCTTTGCAGGTAGATAGATTAAACAATATAGCGTCTGAAGTAAGAATGAAATTAAGGCAATCAGATCCAAAAATAGGCTATAAAAATATATCTGTTGAAAATAACAGCCTTAACTTTGAATTAATTAATAGTAATAATTATGAAAGAGCTGTTGGTCTTATAAGAGAGATTGATAATAGTCTAATAATTGAAGGGGAAGAAGATTTATTTATTAAAATAATGTTATCGGAAATCAAAATTAAAGAGATTGAAGATTATGCTATACTTCAGTCTATAGAAATAATTAGAAGAAGGGTGGATGAGGTAGGAACAAATGAGCCTATTATTCAAAGACAAGGTGATGACAGAATTTTAGTACAATTGCCAGGTTTAGATGATCCTGAAAGAATTAAGAGGTTATTGGGTAAAACCGCTAGAATGAATTTTAGATTAGTAAATGAGACTGCAAGTATTGATGAAGCTTTATCAGGTAGAGTTCCTCCAGGGTCAGATCTACTATTTGAGGTAAATGAAGAGACAGGAGAAAATTCTTTTCCTCATATTGTTTTTAAAAGAATTGGAGTATCGGGAGATGAGTTAATTGATGCAAATCCTACTGTTGATCAAAATAATCAACCTGTTGTAAGCTTGAGGTTTGATTCTTCTGGCTCTAGAAAATTTGGAGACCTTACATCAAAGAATGTTGGTAAACGTTTTGCAATTGTTCTTGATGGTGAAGTAATAAGTGCTCCAGTTATTAGAGAACCTATAACAGGTGGAAGTGGTCAAATTTCTGGTAATTTTACATTTGAAACAGCTAGTGATCTTGCAGTTTTGTTAAGGGCTGGAGCATTACCTGCTCCACTAACTATTTTAGAAGAAAGATCTGTGGGTCCGTCTCTTGGTGAAGATTCAATTACAGCAGGAATGTATGCTGCGATTATAGCATTATTATTAGTTATAGTTTATATGCTAGTAATTTATGGTTTTAGATTTGGAGTTGCAGCAAATATATCTTTAATTATTAATTTGTTATTAATTTTGTCTCTTTTAGGTGTTTTAGATGCAACTTTAACTCTTCCTGGTTTGGCAGGTATAGCTTTAACAGTTGGTATGGCTGTTGATGCAAATGTTTTAATTTTTGAGAGAATTAGAGAAGAATCCCGATCTGGGCGTTCAAATATAGGTGCTATAGATAATGGTTTTAAGGAAGCGTTCAGAACTATTGTTGATGCTAACATTACTACTTTAATAGCAGCAATAATTTTGTTTCAATTTGGTTCTGGTCCGGTTAAAGGTTTTGCAGTAACCCTGGCATTGGGAGTAATTACTACTATGTTTACGTCTTTATTACTAAGCAGAGCATTAATTACAATTTGGTATAATAGATTTAAACCATCTAGTTTAAATATTTAGTTGGAGTTTAAGGTGTTACGGTTAATTTCAGATGATATCAATATTAAGTTTATAAGATTAAGAAAATTTGCTTTTCCATTATCATTAAGTTTATCAATTTTTTCTATTATAGCTGTAATATTTGTTGGTTTAAATTTTGGCATTGATTTTAAGGGAGGCATTCTAGTTGAAGTTAGAACCTCAGATAATATTAAAATAAATGATATTCGTAATGCCGTAAATGATTTAAATATTGGAGAGGTCTCGATTCAAGAATTTGGAGCTAAAACTGATTATTTAATCAGAGTTGAGAGACAACAAGGTGCAGATGATGCACAGCAAAAAGCTGTTGAATTAATAAAAGCAAATTTAACATCAACATTTTCCGATGAAATAGAGTATAGAAGACTTGAATTTGTAGGACCTACTGTCAGTAGAGATTTAGTTTTTGACGGAATAATGGCTATAATATGCGCTATAACTGCTATGTTAGCTTATATCTGGTTTAGGTTTGAGCTTCCCTTCGCTATAGGGGCTGTTGTTGCACTAGTACATGATATTATATTGACTATGGGAGTATTTGCTATTTTAGGGTTAGAATTTAATTTAGCTACAGTAGCAGCAATTTTATTAATTATTGGTTATTCTATGAATGATACTGTTGTAGTTTATGATAGAGTAAGAGAGAACTTGAGAAAATTTAAGAAAATGAATCTTATTGATTTATTAGATAAAAGTGTAAATCAAACTTTATCAAGAACTATTAATACCACTGTAACCACAATATTAGCTCTAGGTGCACTTTACTTTATTGGAGGTCAAATTATTGCAGATTTTGCCTTTGCTATGTTATGGGGAATAGTAGTTGGTACTTATTCATCAATATTTATCGCAGCTACTATTTTAATATATTTAAATGTTAGAAGTAATCAAAAAGACAATTAATATGGATTTAGAACTATATCCTAATGTAAGTGCTCCAATTATAGAAGGATATGGGCATGGTTATGTTAATATTTCTGGTAATAAATTAACCAGAACCTTTATATTATTTCCTGATAAATTTATAGAATTGGATTCTGAAAACATAAAAGAAATAACTAATGCAGTGAATTTATGTAAAATTCAGTTAGACTTAATACTATATGGTAGTTTAAATTCTCTTGATAAGAGTAAATATTTAAATTTAAAATCATCAATTTCTATTCCTATAGAATTTATGCATACAAACTCTGCTTGTAGAACTTGGTCTGTATTAATAGCAGAAGGTAGGAATATAGGTGCTATAATAGAGCCAACAAAAATTGAAAATTAATAACGATATTGAACAATTAATAAAAGAAATAAAAGATTATAATAGAGGATATTATATAAGTTTATTATTTGTAAATAAGAAAGATTTTTGTTCTTTATTGTTATTATTGTATTTATATATGGAGCTTAATAAGACTATTTTTAGTAATAGTGAAAAAAATATAATATGTAGTAAATTTGTTTGGTGGAGAAACTTTCTAATATCTACAAATAATAAAGATGTACCAAATGTACCATTTTTTAGAGTTTATTATAAAATTTATAACGTAGACAAAAAAGCACTAAATATTTATTTAAGTTTAGTAGATAGTGCTGAAAAATTTTATTCGTCAGGTAAGTTTACTTTAAAAAATAGTAGTTATATTAAATATATTTTAAGACGGAACACTATTATTAAAAACTTATTGAATATTAGTTTTATAGATAGAAAATTCAGTAAATCTCTAAATTTTGCAGTCATTTCAGAGTATTTTAGTTTTATGAATGAAAATGAAAGATCGCAAAATTTATTGCAAAGAGCAAAAAAATTGAATAGAAGGCCAGATAGAAAGTATTTATTTTTTTATTTGTTACACAGAGACTATGATGGTTTAAATAAAATTAAAATTATTTTAAGAGCATTATTTCGCTACTGGTAGAAGTTTATATATAAATATTATTTATTATATCTAAAAATAAGGGAGAATATTAATATGCATTATGAAATAGCTGATGGTCTGAATAATAAGCAAGATGCAGATACGCAGAAATATATTTTTAATCAAACAATGCTGCGCATTAAAAACCCTAAGGTTTCATTGGATTTTTATACACGTATTATGGGTATGACATTATATAGAAAAATTAATTTTCCAGATATGAAGTTTAGTCTCTATTTCTTAGCTATGTCAGGTGATGTAGAAAGTACAGTACCAAAAGATGATGACAAAAGGACTACTTGGACATTTTCGCAAAGAGCAATGCTGGAGCTAACACACAATTGGGGAACAGAGAATGAGGAAAATTTTTCTTATCATAATGGAAATACAGATCCAACAGGTTTTGGTCATATTGGTTTTTCGGTACCTGATGTTTATAAAGCATCTAAAAGGTTTGAAAAATTAGGTGTAAAATTTATAAAAAAGCCAGATGATGGAAAAATGAAAGGTTTAGCATTTATACAAGATCCTGATGGATATTGGATAGAAATACTACAGGCAAATATGATAGAAAAAAATAATACGTAATTATTTGAAGTATTTTTTTAAGTATTTTCCAGTATAACTATTTTTGAAATTAACTAAATTCTCAGGAGTTCCTTCTGCTATTATTTGACCCCCATTTTCTCCTCCTTCAGGACCAAGATCAATGATCCAGTCTGAACATTTAATTATATCTAAGTTATGCTCTATTACTATTACCGTATTACCATTATCAGCTAATGTATTTAATACTTTTAAGAGTTTTTTCACATCTTCAAAGTGCAGTCCTGTAGTAGGTTCATCTAATATATATATAGTATTGCCTGTTGATCTTCTTGATAGTTCCTTAGAAAGTTTAATTCTTTGAGCTTCGCCACCAGATAAAGTAGTAGCAGATTGACCAAGTTTTATGTAATCAAGTCCTACTTTTGATAAGGTTTCAATTTTATTATAAATAGCAGGTATGTTCTTGAAATAATTTTTTGACTCTTCAATAGTCATGTCAAGAATATTAAATATATTTTTGTTTTTAAACAATATTTCTAATGTTTCTCTATTATATCTTTGTCCATTGCATTCTTCGCATTTAACGTATACATCTGGCAAAAAGTGCATTTCTATCTTTACTATACCATCCCCCTGACATGCTTCACATCTTCCACCTTTTACATTAAATGAAAATCTACCAGGTTTGTAACCTCTAAGCTTTGCTTCGTTAGTGTGGGCAAACCATTCTCTAATAGGTGTAAAAGCTCCTGTATATGTTGCTGGATTGGATCTTGGAGTCCTACCAATTGGAGATTGATTAATTTCTACAATTTTATCAAAAGATGATATTCCACTTATACTTTCATAATTTCCAATTTTAAATTTACTTTTAGTATTAATATTTTTTTCTAAAGCAGGAAGTAAAGTTTCTATAATTAACGAAGATTTGCCTGATCCTGATACTCCTGTAATAGTGGTAAAGGTTCCTGTAGGTATTTTAAGGTTTACATTCTTAAGATTATTTGATTTAGCATTTTTTAAATTTATGAAATTATTATTTTTTGGTTTTCTCCTTATTGAGGGAATTTCTATTAGTTTTTTACCAGATAAATAATTTCCTGTAAGACTATTTTTATTCTGTGAAACTTGAGATGGAGTTCCTTTGGCAGTTATATATCCTCCATTTATTCCTGCTCCTGGCCCTATATCTATTAGATAATCTGACTCAAGCATAGCCTCTTCGTCATGCTCTACAACAATTACCGTGTTTCCAAGGTCTCTTAAATTTTTAAGAGTTTTAATTAATTTAATGTTATCTCTTTGATGTAAACCTATAGAAGGTTCATCTAATACATAAAGAATTCCAGTAAGACCAGATCCTATTTGTGAAGCTAAACGTATTCTTTGACTCTCTCCTCCTGATAATGTATTTGATTTTCTATTTAAGGTTAGATAATCAAGCCCCACATCCATCAAAAATTTAAGTCTATCAGATATTTCTTTTATTATAGGTAATGCTATTTCTTTAGATTGATTTGATAGTTTGGAGCTAATATTATTTATCCATTTATGCATGTTGTTTATAGTAAATTTTGTAACTTCTCCAATATGAAGTTCATCAATTTTTACAGATAATGCTTGTTCATTTAATCTAAAACCTGAACATTTGTCGCAATCCTCTATTGATTGAAACTTAGTTATTTCATCTCTAAACCATGGATCATTTGATTCCTTTAATCTTTTTTCCAAAGATGGAATAACACCAATGAATGGCTTATTTATATTAATATATTCAGAGTTTTGCGAATATTTAATCAATATATTTTTATTTTCTGTTCCAAATAAGATATCATTTTGTTGCTTAGCACTTAATTTATTCCATGGCGTATCTAAAGACATTTTATTATGTTTAGCTAGTCCTTCTAGTGCTTGTAAATAGTAATCTTTCCCTCTTCCCGACCAAGGTTTTATGGCACCATCATTTAAAGAAATATTCTTATTTGGAATAATTAATTCTTGATTAAAGAAACTTTGTTCTCCTAACCCATCACATTTACTGCATGCACCTGCAGGATTATTAAAAGAAAAAAGTCTTGGTTCAATTTCTTCTATTGTGAAGCCTGATACTGGGCAAGCAAATTTAGATGAGAATGTAGTAGTTTTATTATCATTAAGGTTTTCAACATTTACTAGGCCATCTGACAAATCTAATGCCGTTTCAATACTTTCTGAGATTCTTTGTGACAATGATTCTTTAATTATTATTCTATCTACAACTACTTCTAATGTATTATTAACATTTTTATCTATTTTTGGAATTTCATCAATATCATACAATGTGCTATTAATTTTAATTCTCTGAAATCCCATTTTTATTAATTTATCTAATTCTTTTTTATGCTCTCCTTTTCTATTTCTTACAATTGGAGACAAAATATATGCTTTTGCACCTTCTCCCATATTTATGATTGAATCAACCATTTGTGGAATGGTTTGACTAGTTATAGGTTTGCCGGTTAAAGGAGAATATGCAATTCCTACTCTTGCATATAATAATCTTAAGTAGTCATTTATCTCTGTTACAGTGGAAACAGTAGATCTAGGGTTATGGGATACTGATTTTTGGTTAATTGCTATTGCGGGAGATAATCCACCTATATGTTCAACTTTTGGTTTTTGCATTAATTCCAGAAACTGTCTTGCGTATGCAGATAAGCTTTCTACATATCTTCTTTGTCCTTCTGCGTAAATTGTATCAAAAGCTAATGAAGATTTTCCGCTTCCAGAAACGCCGGTAAGAATAACTAATTTATTTTTTGGAATTTTTAAGTTTAAGTCTTTTAAGTTATTTTCTGATGCTCCTATAATATCTAGAAAGTTACTTATATTTTTGCTATTTTGTTTTCTTCTCATTTTCATTACCTATTATTTAATAAATATATAAAGCAGTTGTAGGATCTTTGCGAGTTTTGTATTATATTTATAATATAAAATTAAAGGGTAAGTAGATGGCAGGTAGTGTAAATAAAGTTATATTGATTGGAAATGTTGGTCAGGATCCTGAAATAAGATCTTTTCAAAGTGGAGGGAGAGTTTGTAATCTTTCATTAGCAACTAGTGAGCGTTGGAAAGATAGAGAGACAAATGAACAAAAAGAGAGAACTCAATGGCATAGAGTAGTTGTATTTAATGAAAATTTAATAAATCTTATAGAACAATATGTAAAAAAAGGTTCAAAATTGTTTATAGAAGGTCAGTTAGAAACTAGAAAATGGACCGATGCAAATGGACAAGAGAAATATTCTACCGAAGTAGTTTTAAGAAATTTTAAAGGAGAGATGACGTTTTTAGATAGCAGAGGTGAAAATAATTCTTCTATGTCAAATAATGAAAATGTGAATAATGATATGGATGACAAGGTTTCTAATGATAAAGCTTCTAATAGTCTTCCTGAAAGCATTGAGAAAATCGATTCTGATATAGATGATGATATACCTTTTTAACAAATCAAAATATTGTCTATAGCTTGCTCTAATATACTAAATATAGTAAGATAATCATATATTATAGGGATAAATAACTTGTCAGGAACAGACGACTCAGACATACCTGAAGAAGAATTTAATAATAATGATGATGACTCTTCAAAAGATACGCATGTACCAGTAGCAATATCTGATGAAATGCGTAAGTCTTACTTAGACTATGCAATGAGTGTTATAGTTAGTAGAGCATTACCAGACGTAAGAGATGGTTTAAAGCCTGTTCATAGAAGAATTTTATATGCAATGAAGGAAGGTGGTTACCATTGGAATAGGCCCTATAGAAAATCTGCTAGAGTTATAGGAGATGTAATGGGTAAGTATCATCCACATGGCGATAATGCGATTTATGATGCAATGGTTAGAATGGCTCAACCATTTTCTATGAGTTTAAAGTTATTAGATGGTCAAGGTAATTTTGGTTCTATGGATGGAGATCCTCCAGCTGCTATGAGATATACAGAGGTTAGAATGGATCAAGCGGCTAATATGTTAATTGACGATATAGATAAAAATACAATTGATTTTCAGGATAACTATGATAATTCAACCAGAGAACCAAGTGTATTGCCAGCTAAGTTCCCTAATTTATTAGTAAATGGGGCTGGTGGCATTGCTGTTGGAATGGCAACTAATATTCCTCCTCATAACTTAGGAGAAATTATAGATGCCTGTGTATCTATAATTAATGACTCAAGTATAACAAATGATAAGCTTTTAGAAATTATTCCAGGTCCTGATTTCCCTACAGGTGGTCAAATAATAGGAAGAGTAGGTATTAAGTCAGCTTTTGAAACGGGAAGAGGCTCAATAGTAATGAGAGGTAAAACTTCTATTGAAACACTTCGTAAAGATAAAGAGGCTATAATTATTTCTGAAGTTCCTTATCAAGTAAATAAAGCTCGTATGATAGAACAAATAGCAGATGCAGTTAGAAATAAAAATATAGAAGGCATCTCTGATCTTCGTGATGAATCTGATAGAGTAGGAGTTAGAGTAGTTATAGAGCTTAAAAAAGATGCTACGCCTGAAGTTGTGCTTAATCAAATATATAAGCATTCTCCATTACAAACATATTTTGGAGTTAATATGCTCGCATTAAATGGAGGAAGACCTGAACAACTAAGTACGCGACAAATACTAGATTCATTTTTAAGTTTTAGAGAGGAAGTAATTACTCGAAGAACTTTGTATGATTTAGAAAAAGCAAGAGAAAGGGCCAATATTTTAGTTGGTTTAGCTTTGGCTGTTGCAAATATAGATGAGGTTATAGCGTTAATAAAGTCTTCTAAGGATTCAGATGAAGCTAAAAAATTATTATTAGACAGAAATTGGGATGCAAAAGATATTACTGATTTAATAGATTTAATAGGTGATCCTAGTGATGCTGCTGATGAAAAAGGAATGTACAAGTTATCTAATTCACAAGCTAAAGCTATTTTAGAACTCCGTTTGCAACGATTAACAGGATTAGAAAGGGATAAAATTGTAGAAGAACTAAAAGATATAGTTCAAAATATAATAGAGTTTCTATCTATTCTGAGGTCTAGAGATAAGCTTATGGATATTATGAAAGATGAGTTTGAACAAATAAAGCAGCAATTTGCAGTACCAAGAAGGAGTGAAATTTTAGATGTAGAATTAAATCAAGATGTAGAATCACTAATTGAAAAAGAGGATATGGTAGTAACACTTACGAATGGAGGTTATATTAAAAGAACGCCTTTAAATACTTATAGAGCTCAGAAAAGAGGAGGAAAAGGAAGAGCTGCTATGTCTGTGAAAGATGAAGATTTTGTTAGACAAGTATTTGTTTTAAATACTCATGATCCAGTATTATTTTTTACAACAACAGGAATAGTATATGAGTTAAAGGTATATAAGCTACCTCAAGGAGCTCCTCAAGCTAGAGGAAGGCCAATTGTAAATTTATTACCTTTAGATGAAGGTGAAAAAGTAACAACTATGATGCCGCTTCCTGAAAATGGAGATGACGCTCCAGATCTAATGTTTGCAACAAAATCTGGTAATGTTAGGAGAAATGCATTATCTGATTTTTCAAATATTAAATCTAATGGAAAAATTGCTATGAAGTTAATTGATGGGGATTCACTTGTTGGTGTGGTTCCATGTAAAAAAGATCAGGATATATTGCTATCAGCATCTCATGGAAAATGTATGAGGTTTAGATCACATGATGTTCGCTTATTTAAGGGAAGAGGGTCTATAGGTGTCCGAGGAATAAGACTTAAAAAAGATGATTTTGTAATATCAATTTCTGTATTAAATCATATTCAAACAGATATCGAAACCAGAACTTTATATTTGAAGGCAGCGGCATCTACTAGACGAGGTGAAAAACAAGATCTGATGTCAGAGAATGATTTTGAAAGTATGAACAATAATGATCAGTATATATTGACAGTGACGCAGAATGGTTATGGAAAAAGAACATCGGCATATGAATATAGAATTACTAATAGGGGTGGGCAAGGAATAATAAACATAGAAACGTCTGAAAGAAATGGCTCTGTTATTGGATCTTTTCCTGTAGAAGATACTGATCATATAATGATGGTTACAGATGCAGGAAGGATAATTAGGTCTCCTGTAAATGATATAAGGATTGCTTCAAGGAATACACAAGGAGTAACATTATTTTCCATAGATAAGGGAGAAAATGTTGTATCGGTTACAGCTTTATCTGTAAATGAAAATAATGATGATGAAGAGAGTGATATAGATTTGGATAAAGAAGTAAATAACGATTCAAGCGAAAAGGACTTAGAGCATGACTAAAAGAATTGGATTATATCCTGGATCATTTGATCCTATTACAAATGGTCATATAGATATTATTAAAAGAGCTTTAAAAGTTGTAGATAAATTAGTTATTGGTATAGCAGTTAATTTGGGTAAAACTGGCTTTTTTGATTATAAAACTCGTGAAAAATTAGTTAAAGAGGATATAAAAAATTTAGGTTTGTCAGAATTCATAGAAGTAAAGTCGTTTAATGGTTTATTAGTTAATTACGCGAGAGAAATAAATGCAAAATTAATAGTTCGAGGTTTGCGAGCTGTAACTGATTTTGAATATGAATTTCAGATGACAGGAATGAATGCAAGGCTCGATTCAGAAATAGAAACGGTTTTTTTAATGGCCAGCGAAAATCAGCAATTTATTTCTTCAAGATTAGTTAAAGAAATATTTATATTTGATGGTGATATTTCTAGCTTTGTATCTGAAAATGTGCTTAAAGCAATGAAAGAAAAAAAATAAATATTTATATTGGGTGGTGATATGAAAATTATTAAAAGTTTTTTATTAATTATAATTATGATTGGATTTACAATGACTGCAAATGCAAATGACGAAAATATTTTGTTATTAGAACTTAAGGATGGGACTGTTACTATAGAAATGAAGCCAGAAGTTGCTCCTATGCATGTAGCAAGAATAAAAGAATTAGTTAGAGAAGGTTTTTATGACGGTCTAACTTTTCATAGAGTTATAGCGGGGTTTATGGCTCAAACAGGTGACCCATTAGGCAATGGAACTGGAGGTTCAGGACAAAATATAGTTGCTGAATTTAATAATGAGCGTCATATAAGAGGAACTCTTTCTATGGCTAGAGCTAGAGATCCAAATAGTGCAGATAGCCAATTCTTTATATGTTTTGACGATGCGCCTCATTTGAATGGACAGTATACAGTTTGGGGACAAGTTATAGACGGAATGGAACATGTAGATTCTATAAAAAAAGGTGAAGGTGCAAATGGTGCTATAATAGGTGATCCAGATATAATTGTTTCAATGAAAATTAAAGCTGATTTATAGAATTTTTTAATTTGGATATAAATTTATTTAATTTTGATTTGCCTAAGACTTTAATAGCTCAAGAATCAATATTCCCTCCAGATTTATCAAAATTGCTCATTATTGAGGGGTCAAATTTACAAGATTCCTTAACAAGGAATTTGTCAAATATATTAGATAGGGGTGATATTGTAGTAGTTAATAACACTAAAGTAATTAAGTCTAATATTCTAGGATGTCATAATTCTAAAAATTATCTATTTACCTTTTTGAGTGAACAAAGCCCAAATATTTGGAAGGCATTAACTAAAGGTTCCAAAAAATTAATAATCAATGATAAAATAGATTTTAATGGAGGAATGACAGGAATAATAATAAACAAAAATGACATTGGCGAAATTTTTATAAAAATAGAATATATTAAATCTGATTTTATTAAATATTTAAATATATATGGTCAACTGCCTTTGCCTCCATATATCAAAAATCCTTCAAATAGTAATATTAACTATCAGACATTATTTGCAAAAAATTATGGAGCCGTTGCTGCACCTACGGCGGGATTGCATTTTACTGAAAGCTTAAAAAATAATCTTTTATCAAAGGGTGTTATTATCGAAGAAATAACTCTACATGTAGGAGCTGGTACATTTTTTCCTGTTAAAGTAAAAGATATTAATTTGCATCAAATGTATGATGAATTTATTGAAATAAGTCAAAAAACTGCTGATAAAATTAATGAAACTAAATTATCGGGTGGTCGAGTTATTGCAGTAGGTACGACCGTTTTAAGAGCTTTAGAATCGTCATTGGATAAAAACAGTTGTGTTATTTCAAATAAAGGAAATACAGATATATTTATTAAGCCTGGGTATAAAATAAAATCCATAGACTATTTACTAACAAATTTTCATTTACCTAAGTCGACTCTATTTATTTTAGTATGTGCTTTGGCTGGTATTAAAAATATGCAAAATGCATATAAATACGCTATTAAAAATAATTATAGGTTTTATTCACTAGGTGATGCATGTTTAATTAAAAAGCAAGAAACATAGAATGACACTTTCTTTTAAAATTCTTAATGAAAATCTAAATGCTAGAAAAGGTATTTTGAATACTTTTCATGGGGATATTAACACTCCTGCTTTTATGCCTGTAGGAACTTATGGTGCTGTAAAAGGAGTAAAGCCGCACGAACTTAGTGAATTAGGAGCGGATATTATCTTATCTAATACATATCATTTAATGGAAAGACCTGGAAAAGAAGTTATTAAGAAACAAGGAGGGTTAAGAAAGTTTATGAATTGGGATGGTCCAATATTAACTGATTCTGGTGGGTTTCAAGTGATGTCTCTTTCTAAAATTGCAAAACTAGATAAAAATGGTGTTACTTTTAATTCTCATATTGATGGATCAGTAATTAGGTTGACTCCAGAAGAATCTATCAATATTCAAAATGCCTTTGATTCAACTATTACAATGGTGTTTGATGAATGTACACCTTACCCTGTAGAATTTGATGTGGCTAGAAAATCTATGAATTTATCTATGGAATGGGCAGTAAAATCTAAACAGAAATTTATAAATAGAGATGGTTATGGATTATTTGGAATAGTCCAAGGTTCTACTTATAAGGATCTAAGATTTGAGTCTTCTAATAAACTTATAGATATTGGCTTTGACGGATATGCAATTGGAGGATTGGCTGTTGGTGAGGGGCACAATATTATGATAAAAACTATTAAAGACAGTATTAATTTCTTACCAAAAGATAAGCCTAGATATTTAATGGGCGTAGGTTACCCAAAAGATATTATTGAGGCGGTAAGATTAGGTGTAGATATGTTTGATTGCGTTATTCCTACTCGATCAGGAAGGACAGGAAAGATTTTTACTAAACAAGGAGAAATTAATATTAAAAATGCTAGACATAAGTTTGATCCTAGGCCTATTGAAACTGGCTGTTTATGTCATACATGTAGTAATAATATTTCTCGATCTTATCTTCATCATTTATTTAAAACAAATGAGATGTTAGGAACTATTTATTGTACACTTCATAATTTATTTCATTATATTGAATTAATGGCAGATTTAAGAAATGCTATAAAAAATAATAAATTTAATGAAGTTGCAGAAAAAAGATTAAATAATTATAATAAAGGAGATATTGAAATTTATAGTTAATAATACTTGATATTATTCATGGTATTTTGTATTTCCTATATAACTTAGGTNGGGCCCTTAGCTCAGTTGGTAGAGCAGCTGACTTTTAATCAGCTTGTCATAGGTTCGATCCCTATAGGGCTCACCAAAGTTAAATCTATTCTCAGTACTCGTTTACAGTTAATTTTTCCTTGTAAAACATGCCTTTAAAAAAAATCCCAAAAATTTTCCGTTTTATTATTCACTTATGAGAGGCTGATTTTTTGTTAAAAAAAATAACATATATTAATCTGTTAATGGAAAATATAACCATCATATTTATAGTATTAATTACTCTGTAAAATAGTCTAAATTTTCATATTTATTTATATATTAATTGTGTTTTAGACTTTTTATTTTAAAATTAGGAGTAATAAAATGAAAAATCTAAAAGTTTTAGTTCTAACTTTATTTACAAGCTTTTTGTTAGTTAATATTGCATTAGCAAATTCTGGAAGTTTTAATTTTCATACCGGATTTTTTTTTAATGGCGATGTCTTACAAATATCTGAAAATCAAGTTATGGGAGCTGGCAAATTTTCGGGTGTAACATTTAATGATAAAGGTTCAGGATATTTGCATAACGGAGAGGCTCACTGTCTAGCAACATTTAATGTAAATAATGGAGTAGGGGAGGCTAAGGGTTGGTGTTCTTGGTCAGATAATGATGGAGATAGATTATTTACAAGTTTTAATGGAAGTTTATACGAAGGTGAAAACATAATTATAGGAGGTACAGGAAAATATTCTGGTATGACTGGAAGTGGACCTTGGGCATGTGAAGATTTAGGTAATAATGGATCTAGCAGATGTTGGCAAACAATTAATTATAAAAAATAATTAAAGATAGTTAAAATCCTCCTATATGACCCTCTCTATATGACCCTCTCTATATGACCCTCTCTATGAATTTAGAGAGGGNTATTAGTGCTTTTTAACTGGNGTATTAGAGTTTTCATTTATTNTTAATTTAAATATGTCAGATCTGGAATAATGTCCAGTAACATCAAAATCATATTTACCTCTTGTTATTTCATCAAGATCAATTTCTGCTGTTATTATAGTCTTCTTATTTCTCACTGGCCCTGCTAATAATTCTCCTAATGGAGAAATTATGCATGAGCCTCCATTCATCAAAACNGTATTAGGAGCGTNGCCTTGNATAGGTTTATAATAATTTGGACANTCTTTTCTTAANAAATATTGACANGAAGAAAANACGAAACACCGTCCTTCTAATGCTACATGAATCATTGAAGATATCCATGACTCCCTATCGTCTGCGGTTGGTGCACAATATAATTGTATTCCTTTAGAATACATCGACATTCTCATTAAAGGCATATAGTTTTCCCAACAAATTACAGAACCTATTTTTCCTAATTCACTTTGAGATACATCTAGTGTTGATCCATCGCCAAAACCCCAAATTAATCGTTCCATAGCCGTAGGCATAACTTTCCTATGTTTTCCTANTATTTCTCCATTTTTTGAAATATTTAAAGCAGTACAGTAAAGTGTTCCGCTATCTTTTTCTATTACTCCAATGGATAATATAATTTTTAGTTTTTTTGCTATGGAACATAACTTTTTAAAATTTTTACTTTTTAAGTCTAAGGATGAATTATAGTATTTTAGGAACATATCTCTTCCTTCATTAGACCTCATACCTACTCTAGCTCCAAAATCTATGCCTTTTGGGTAAGATGAGACAAATGCTTCAGGAAACACTACTAATTCGGCACCTTTATTTTTAGCTTTTTTAGCTAATTGTTCAACTTTATCTATTGTGCCTGATAGGTTAAATACTTCAGGACTGTCTTGTACTACCGCTGCTATAAAGCTCATTATATNATTCCTCTGTAATAAATATTTTTATTTTAATAGATTACTTTAGTAATAAATTNATTCAAATTATAAAAATTTATAAATTATCTTGAAAAATATTAAAATTTACAGGAATATNTANATTTAGGAATATTTATANGGATTAATATGAAGGTAAATATTAAATATCCAGAACAAGAATTTTTTGCTGTTGTTTCAGGTATTGATGTAACAAGCATTTCAGATAATGAGTTTAAAGAATTAGAAAAGGTATGCAATACCTATGGAGTTACAGTAATTGAAGATCAAAAAATAAATGATGATCAACAAATTAAATTTTCTGAAAGGTTTGGAGAATTAGAAATTTCTATTGGTACGAATACCAAAAAAGAAAATAATCCATATTTACGACCTCAAATCAGTAGAATATCGAATGTAGATGTTAGGACTAATGAAATGATTCCTAAAGACGATCATAAAGTTGTTTTTGATAGAGGTAATAATGTATGGCATTCAGACTCATCTTTTAAACATATTCCAGCAAAATTCTCAATTTTGAGTGCAAGAGAAATTCCTCAGGAAGGTGGAGGTACTGAATTTATTGATGCGCGTTATGCATTAGAAACNTGGAATAAAAANGGAAGTAAATATTCACTTGATGATCTTAAAGAAGCTATAACAGAGCATTCTATTGTATATTCAAGAATGCAAAATACTGGTGATATATTTGGAGATCAATTTAAAAAAGATATGCCCTATGTAAAGCAGCGTTTAATTAGAACACATCCTTATACAAAAAGAAGTGCTTTTTATGCTGGTAGTCACTGTAGTCATATCATTGGTTGGGACTTAGATGAAAGTAGAAAATTAATAAAAGAAATTAATGATTGGATTATTAATGCGGGATCTATAGCTAGTCATAAATGGAGTTCCGGAGAAATTGTAATATGGGATAATAGAAGAGTACAACATAGAGGTACTGGATTTAACGAAGCAAAATATAGACGAATTATGCATAGAACAACGGTTGCAGGTGATAAACCAAGTTTTGAGGAGGTAGTTTCTATATAATAAGATAATATCTTGGGGGAGATAACTTATTATGAATTCAAATATAAGTAATGATAAACAAGCAGACCTATTTAATGAAAGAATAATAGCTGANATTGCCTTAAAAAGAACTTTGTTATTTAGGCTAAATTTTTGGATTAATATNTGTAAATATCCTGTATCACATGGTAATTATTATTGGAANAGCTCTCCAGAGCATAGGGTTATAGCAATGCTTGGTTTAGCAGCTTANTTAAAGCAAATTCCTATAAGTTTGTCTGATGATAATATAGATAATCAAAATTATTTTACTGTTACTATGGTTAGATCTTTAACACACGTATCAGAGAGAAAAATTCAGCGAATAATTAAATTTGGTATAGATAGAAAAGATTTTATTTTGGTTAAAACTAAGCCATATGGTTACCAAGCTACAAAGCAATTACTAAGTTTATATGAAGTATTTGAAAAAACTTGGATAGATTCACAAAAAGAAGAAATTAAAATGTGGAAGAAAAGTAATAAATAAAATAATATTTTATCTATCTATATTTTTATATTTAATTTTTAAACAATATATATTTTATTAAACTATTGTTTTTATTATTTTTTTATATTTATATTTTTGNATGCCACATTNTACGACATTTTTGTCGACAAAATATACATNAATNTACATAAATTATTTCATTAAAATTAAAACTCTCTCTCCCTTGAGATCGGCAGCTTCTCAAAATCCACGTATTGGGAAGCTGCTTAAATATTCTTATTCAATTAAAGTGGCAGTATATTCCATTTTAAACCCTATATTTTTAAAATAAAATTTTACTATTTTTCCTGATTTTATATCTATCCATTTGATATCTTTTTTCCAATTTATATCCTTCTCTGAATTCCACTTNGGGTTTTTCATAGTAATTTTTAANGTATTATATTTTTTATTATTTATTTTAACAGTATCTTTCTTTACCTTATATTCAGCTTCCGATTTTCCTGTAACTAAACCTCCTGCAGCTGTAAATGTCCATACTTCGAACCATTTATCTCCATTTGTTAATGGAAACTTTAAACCTCCATTATGGGGTATTGCTCTAGCTATTTCATTTCCATCTTTATAAGAAGCAATCCAATTTCCTGAAGGTCTATGATATATTCTTTTGTCTGCGCTAGGACTATTATTTACTTCCCAAACTTCTTGATCTTTATTTATAGCAATTAATTTTGAAGTAGTTATAAATTCTGATTTATTAGGAAGAATTGTTTCAATTTTATATTTTATAGTATCTCCTATATCATATGAATATTTATCAAAAATTTCATTTGTAAATGCTTTACTCAACTGAAAAATAAATATTATTAGATAGATGATATATATTTTTGTCATTATTCTTCAATTTTTACCGTTTGATGTGATCCTGGTGCTAAAATTTCCAAGGCTTCAAAATCGTCTGAACAAGCTATTTCATTGTGCTTAATAGATGGAGGAGCATAAACGCAATCACCTTTTTTGAATGTGTGTGTTCCTTCTCCATTATATATAAACTTAACCCAACCATTAAGTACATAATACATTTGAAATGTAACTAAATGTTTATGAAATCCAGTGGTATGCATTTCTTGGTCTCCTTTGCATTCCTTTTTCACTCTTAATATATGAGCTTTATATTCACCATTACTTGCATTTTCTACTCCAAGATCACGATATTCTAAAAAATTTCTTAAGCCATTTTTGAATACTGCTTTTTCTGCTAAATCAACATTAAATTTATATTTAGATTTGTTCATTTAACCTCCCAAAATAAATAGTGTTTTTAAATAATATATAAATTATAATTTGTTTATATAGATTGGACAATGTTTAAATAGGCGGAGAATATTATTGTTAGATTTGTGGGTTATTATAACGATCTTAGCAGCATTTTCTCAAAATTTGAGATCAGCATTTCAAAAAAAGTTACAAAATGATTTATCTGACATAGGGGCTACTAATGTTCGTTTTTTATTTGGGCTGCCTTTTGCAATAATATATTTTTTATTTTTACATAATTCTTATGAAGTTACTTTAACCAGTATACCCAATAAATTTATTTTATTTACTATAATAGGAGGTGTGTCTCAAATAATTGCTACATTTTTATTATTAAAAATATTTAATTATAAAAATTTTGCGGTAGGAACTACTTATTCTAAAACGGAACCAATACAAGCACTATTTTTTAGTATATTAATACTTGGCGAAACAATTAGTTATATGGGTATGATAGGGATAATTATCGGAATATTTGGTGTAATATTCATTTCTTATAAATCAGATAAACTTTCTTATGACAATAAGCCGGATTCAAAAAATTCAATTTATTTAGGTTTATTATCAGGAGCATTATTTGGAATAGCTGCTGTTATGTTTAGAGGAGCATCTTTATCATTAAATCTTGATAATTTATTATATTCATCTGGTTTAACTTTATTAGTAGCATTATTTATTCAAACAACTTTATTAGGTATTTACTTAATTATTACAGACAAAAATCAAATATTATTATCATTTGATAATTTAAAAGATTGTACAATAGTTGGATTTTTTGGTGCTTTAGCTTCTATGTGTTGGTTTTATGCAATGTCTATTCAGAATGTTGCATATGTAAGAGCTTTGGGACAAATTGAACTCGTATTTACTATATTAATGACTTTAATATATTTTAAAGAAAAAATTAGTTTTCGGGAAATTATAGGAATATGTTTTATTTTAATAGGAATAACTGTTATTATACTTAATAGTTAATATTTTTAATTATCAACTTAGGGGAGTAATAATTGAAGAAAATTTCTATCTTAAATACAGAAAGTAAAAGCGAAAAATTTAAACGAACTGCAATGTTTAGATTAAAATTTTGGACTAATATTAATTCAAAACCTTCACATAGTTCTGAAGCTTTTTGGAACAGGTCTACTGATCATAGAATTATATGCATGGTAGCAGTTAATGCAGCATTAAATCAGATACCAATAGAATTCTCTGTAAGCCCTAATAGACGTGATGTAATAAGTTATGAGTCGATTAGAAGACTATGTCGATGTACCGATAAAACTATGAGAACTATTATACAAGAGGGGGTTGATAGAGGAGAGTTAAAAAAAATTAAAAATGGAAGAGAAACTTATATTACTGGAACTAAATCATTGGTTGAGGTTTTTGAGAGATTTGAGCAAGCTTGGATTAACTTATATAAAAGTGGAGAGCCTAATTAGTAGGAATTACATAAGGACCTTCTGGTATAATTGCAATATTTGAATTATTATGGTTGTTTATGCTTTCATTAATTTTATTTTCCACATTATAAATAATATTAACTCCTGTTAATTGCTCTTCTGCTTTCGTCAAACCATCTGAAAAAAGATAAATATTGCCTTTAATTAAAGACTTGATCTCCATCTCAGTTTGCCATTCGTCAATTTCAGCATGCTTTTTATTAAGTATATTTTTTAGAAATTTGTCTGTTCCAATATTTAACAAATTTAATTGGGATTGTTTAAACTCTTCTGATCCCAAACCTTCATTACATTTTGATAAAATTATTAAATCTCCTCCTTTTTTTAATATATCTAGAGGTGTAACCATGCCTTTTACTGTTTGATAGAAGTTGCCATCTAATGGTGCTCCAGCAGCGCTAGTAATTATTGTGTCATATTTTTTATCACATTTAACTATGGCATATATTTTTATAAAATTTACAGCTTCTTCATGACTTTTAATAACATCACCAAAATTAATAAAAGACAATTTTCTATTTTCGTCAATTACGCAATTTATTGCGTAGACATTACCTATCATATTGACAATTTCTAACTGGTCTTCATGAAGAGGATTATTGATTAAATTGCAACTTTTCGCATTTTTATCTTCCATATATTTTGCACTATGAAATCTTGTAATAGTGGATGCATGAGCTATTCCTGGAGCTATTACTTTCCTGCCTCCAGAATAACCAGCCATAAAATGAGGCTCTACTAGTCCAGTAACTATTTTTAAATCTGCATTTAGAAATCTTTTATCTAGTTTTATTTCATTGCCCTTAGTTGTTATGCCCACTGTAGAATGCATTTCGTCATCACGCGCAAAATGGTTTTTAATATTAATATTTTTTAAAACCCAGTCAGATCCGATTATATTTCTTATTTCTTTTTTTGATGCTGGCCTATGTAGTCCTGTTGCAATTAATATTAAGATATTTTCTGCAGTTAATTTATATTCTATTAATTTTTTTATTAATTTTTCAATGTATAAATTATTTGGAACTGGACGAGTTATATCACAGACTAAAATACATGCAGTTTTTGATTTTTTTGATACATTCTTTAGAGATTCACAGCCTACGCTATTAATAAATATTTTATCTATTTCTGAATTAATATCTTTTATAATTGGCATTTTAGGTTTTCTAATAATATTAGGATTCCAATGTTCTTGTAATTTAAGATTAAAACCTTCATCACCATATAAAATTTTAATAGATTTATCGGGCATTTAATATCCTTAATGCAGCACATGCTGCTCCGTATCCATTATCTATATTTACTACTGTCAGCCCTGGCGCACAGCTTGCAAGCATAGAATTTAAAGCTGTATTTCCTTGGTTAGAAACGCCATATCCTGTTGAGGTGGGAATGGAAATTATAGGATTAGGTATTAAACCTCCAAGTACACTTGGTAGAGCTCCATCCATACCTGCTGCAACAATGATAATTTTATATTTAATTATCTTATTTAAATATTTTTGTAATCTCCACAATCCTGCAACTCCTATATCTGGAAAAATATCTGAGTTTTGTCCTGCACATATTAAAGTTTGTTTTGCTTCTAGTAAGCATGGCATATCCGTAGTTCCAGCGCATAGCAGGGCAATGTTTGCTGAGTTCCTATTATTAATAATTTTTCCATAAATAGCAGTTTTAGATATTGCATCATAACTTAAATATTTTTTTATATTATTTGGTAATTTGCTATTTTTTTCTTTACTTAAACGAGTAAGAAGTGTTGGCCTTTTTTTATCTAAGTCTTTACATATGTTAGATATTTGTGTTACTGACTTATCTTTGCAAAATACAGCTTCTGATAAGCCTATCCTTTCTTTTCTATTAAAATCTAATTCGTGTTCTTTATGCATATTTATTTCCAATTTTTTTTTGCAACAAAAGCACTTCCTTTTGTATACTCGGAAAATTTTATTTTATCTTTAGATAGTGAAAATACTTTACCTACGTCTGTAGTAATTTTAGTTTTTTGTTCGATAGTTATTTCTTTAATATTTGGTTTATTAAATTGAATATTTACTTCATTGTTTAGCCATCTACATCTGACATCAGAGTTAGGAATATAATTATGAATTTTAGCTTCAATAAGCTCTATATTATTCAACAAACTTTTTGTAATACTTGTCCCAGTTTGAATCCTGCTGGCTAAACATGGAGAAGAAGGTAAATCGGAAAATAATTCAAGACCAATTTCTTTCGCTAATTTTCGAATATTTTTTTTAGTAAATCCATTATCAACAAAAGGATGTAAAACATTTGCATTTTTAGCTGCATCTAGGCCAGGTCTAAAATCATTTAAATCATCAACATTGGCACCAGAAAAAATAGTTCCATCTAAGTTTAATTTAATAGTACTATATAAATTTTCTTTACAAAAAAAACACCTATTATATGGGTTAGCTTTATATCTAGGATCATTTAATTCATTTGCATCAATAATATGCAATTTCCAATTAAACTTTTTAGACATTAGTTTAACTCTTTTAGTGGCTTCTTTTGGAACGGCAGGACTAACAGCATGTGCTACATTTACACTTATTTTACTTATGCTGCTAATAAATGCTGCCAGTGTTAAGCTGTCTATTCCACCACTAACTGCTACAGTTAATTTTTTATTATTGTTTAATAGTTTAAGTATGTAGTTTTTAAGTTTATTTTTATTCATTTATTTTCAATTTTTTTTCTAATTTTTTTTCTATTATCAAAAGAATAATTCTTAAGGTCTTCAGATTCAACTTTTTTAGAATTTTTACCAGAGGGTCTTTTAACTTCTTTAATATTAAAATTACTTATTTTTTTTACATTTCTATTTAAAGTATATCTCTCAATTATTGAAGTTTTTAATCCTATGGTAGATGTTTCTTCAAATATTCGTTTAATAATATTTTGAGCGTTTTCAACTCTGCACAGAATTGTTATACTAATAGCTAGTCTTCCTTTTTTTCCTACTATTGCTTTTTGGTTTATATCAATTAATCCTTTTTCTTTCTTAAGAATATTTAAGGATAATGCTAAATCTTCAGGAGTTTGATCATCAATTTCAAAATTAATTTTATTTATTATTTCTTTTTTCGTATTTTTTATCTGAGATACATCTTTAGTGAAGATTAAAGTTCGTAAAATATTTGGAATATTTGAAAATTCTTTTTTTCCTATACCTATTCCTTGAGATTTAATATTAAGTATTTCATTACTAGCGGAAGCAATATCAGGAAAAGGTGAAATTAAATTTATAATAGCCGCACCCGTAGGGGTTGTTCTTTCTCCATTAATACCATCTTCAATGACTGGAAAACCCTTTAGCAATAATGCGGTAGCAGGGGCTGGAACAGTTAAAGATCCATGAGCAGATAACAATTTTCCTTTACCTATCGGTAAGGGCCCACATGACCAACTGACATTATAATTAGTTTTATAATATTCTATAAAAGAAGCTGATATAATATTATCTATTATTGAATCCCAGGCGCCTATTTCATGAAATTTTACATCTGATATTTTTATTCCATGGGCTTTGCTTTCTGCCTTTCCTAGTATATTGAATAATTGTATAGAAGAACTTTTAATATTATTTGATAAATAACTATTTTCAATAATATTTACTATATCATTATAAGATCTGTGATGGTTATTTTCATTATTTTTATTTTTTACTATCACTTGCATACCAGAAATATGTCCACTAGAAGCTTTTTTAATAGAGATATTTATGCCATTAATAATTTTTTTAGATACTTCTTTAGCTATGATTTTTAATTTAGGGTTAGCACTTATCATGGATGCAATAAACATGTCGCCAGAAATACCGCCTATCGGATCCATATGAATATGAATATTTTTTTTCATGAATTTTCAATCACTGCTATTATTGATTTTGAGACTTCACTATCCAATTCAGATAAAGCTTTTACCATACTAAAATGGTTTAAATTTTTTGCTAGTAAAAAGTTATATTTTACATCATTATCATTTAACCAATTTAATATGTCTTTTGATAAATTTATCCATGCCTCTGGTTCTTTGTCTCCGACTATTACAGAAATCTTCGCTTTATTCTTAATTTTATAATTATAAACATTTGTTATTTTAGCAGTTTTATTATCAATATTAATTAAAGAATTTATAGATATATATTTTGTTATTTCTGGTTGATAAATACCACTAATTAATACGGCAGTTTTTATAAATGAAGATTGTATTTTGTATGTTTTTGTTAATATCATAGCTACCAAATGTGCTCCGGCAGAATGACCTACTAAATTAATATTATTTGGATCTCCTCCATATTTATAAATGTTTTTATATATCCAGACCACACTTTCTTGTGCTTGTTCTACTATCTTATCTAATGTTACATCAGGACATAAATCATAGTTGACAGAAATATGAACAATATTATTTTTAACAGCTGGCATAGCTAAATGTGAATGATCATATTTATCTCTAGCTATCCAATAGCCACCATGAAAATAAACTTGAACAGGTAAATTTTTTGCATTATCTGGTGTAAAGATATCCAATTTTTGTTTTAAACCATTTCCATAACTGATATTTAATTTGGAGTTGGGATTTGTATCTCTATACTTTTTAGCTTCTTTACTAGCTAACGCTTGTAAATTTGGATGTTCTTTTACAGAATTTTTTGGATTTAAGTACAATTCTTTGTCTTTACTATTTAATTTTTTCCAACTTAACAATTTAAAAATTCCTATAATTTTATTGTTATTATTATCAATCTTAGTTATTGAGATAAATAAATAATATAGCATATTATGGAAAATTTATGATTAATAAAGAGAATACAGAGATTATATTAACATTAGCATGCCCTGATACTTCTGGTATAGTTGCAGAAGTTGCAGGTTTCATGGCGGAACAAGGGCTTACTATTAAGGAGTCTAATCAATTCGGTGACATAGATACTGATATGTTTTTTATGAGGGTATGCGCTACTAAAATAGTTAATAAGCAAATTAGTATAGATAATTTAATTAAGTCATTTTCAAAAATTGCTGTAAATAGGTCTATGGTATTTAATATTTATAATACTGAGGTTTTGCCTAAGCTTATAATTATGGTATCAAAATTTGATCATTGNTTAATGGATTTATTATACAGAGTTAAGACTAAAGAATTAAAGGCAGAAATATGCGCTGTAGTTTCTAATCATAGTGATGTTGAAAAATTAGTAAAATCCTATGAAATACCTTTTCATCATATTAAAGTTAATGCATCAATAAAAAAAGAAGCTGAGATGCAACTAGATGATTTAATTTTAAATTACAAAGCGGACGCTATAATTCTTGCAAGATATATGCAAATTTTAAGTAAGGAAATTAGTGAAAAATATAGCGGCAAAATTATAAACATACATCATTCTTTCCTTCCTTCTTTTAAGGGAGCTTCACCTTATAAGCAGGCATATAATAGAGGTGTAAAGTTAATAGGCGCTACCGCCCATTTTGTAACTTCAGATTTGGATGAAGGTCCCATAATAGAACAAGACGTAGCTCGCGTCAGCCATAGTAATTCATCAAGCGACATGGTAGCTGCAGGACGAGATGTGGAGAGAATAGTTCTTTTTAGAGCTGTTAAAAACTTTGTTGAAAGAAGAGTGTTACTAAATAAACATAAGACAATAGTATTTAATTAAATTTTAATAGATATAGTGATGAATTTTTCTTTCTGTATTTTTAAAATTTTATAACCTTTTGTTTNACAAAAAANTTCAAAGTCTTTTGGAGCNCTTTCATCGTCAACTAAGAAATTAATTATGTCTCCTGATTTGTAACTTTTTACCTTTTTATTTGCTTTTAAAACTGGCATAGGACATTTTAATCCTAATAAACTTATAGTTATATTATTTCCTGTCATTTAATTTACCAAGTCATTAAATGATATAAATATTATTTTATCATNTGGTTTAAGAACGGTAATATCTTCATTGATAATTCCGAGACCATTTGCCCAAGATGTTGAACTTAATATTCCTGCGCCAGTTTTGGAAAATTTGTTTAAAACATATTTATTTGTATCTAATTTTACTCGAATAAATTCTTTTCTACCAGATTTTTTAGTATGATGAAAATTTACTGGNACTTCATGAANATTATAATTACTATGCTTTTCTCCACGTAATTTTTTAATAATTGGAATNCCTAANATNATAAATGTTACAAACGCTGCCGCGGGATTGCCTGGTAAACCAAGGAAGTTTGTATTTTTATAATGGCCAAACCCAACAGGTCGTCCAGGTTTGATTGCTAAACGCCAAATTTTTAAATTNCCATNTTTTTCAATTATTTTTTTAATATGATCTTCGTCACCTAATGACATTGCTCCACTAGAAATTATTAAATTTGATTTGCTTGCANTNTTCAAAGCTTGAATAATTTTTTTTGGGTTATCTGGAATAATGCCTAAGTCAACTATTTTTACTCCTATCATTTGAAAAAAAGCAANCAACATTGCTTTATTAGAGTCATATATTTTTCCCATTTTAATATTTCTTTTGGGATCCNTAAGTTCATCCCCACAAGAAAATATAGCAATAGAAATATCTTGGAAAGATGTTATGCTATTGATTCCAAGNGAGGACAAAATNCCAATATCTTGAGGTTTTATTTTATGTCCTTTATCAAACACCTTCCTATTTTTTTTTAAATCTTCTCCATATTTTCTATAATTAATACCCTTTTTTATATTATCCGGAAGTATTATTTTTTTATTATTAATTATGCAGTCTTCTTCCATAACAACAGTATCAGCATTTTTGGGAATGATTGCGCCAGTAAGCACTCTGACTGTCTCATTTGTANTAAGTAATTTTTTATATGGTTTTCCTGCTTTAGATTTTCCAGCTAAGTAAAATATATTATTATTAGTTTTTAGGTCTCTGAATTTTATCGCATATCCATCTACAGCAGAATTTGAATGAGGAGGAACATTTATTGGAGCTATTATAGTATCAGCAACAATTTTATTTAATGAATCTTTACTTTTAATTTTTTTAATCTTTAAATTAATATTTAAAGATAGCATAATAGACTTTTTTGCTTTACTAAGACTATATAATTTGCTTCCAAATGCTTCATTATCAGATTTTAATTGTGTCATTTAAATCTCATTTTTTAACAAATCTTTTATAAACATAGCAATTTCATTATAATTATTTAAATTTAGAGTTATTTTTCCAGGAATATTTAACTTTTTATCTGTCGCTATAGCAACAATATTTTTGTCTTTTTTATATAAAAAGGGTTTGTTTATAACACTTCTATATACCTCAATTTTTGTAATTTTTTCATTTTTCCAACCTTCTACTATTATTAAGTCTACAGGTTCTAGTTTATTTATAAGTTGGTATAAACTATTTTCTGAATTGCTATATTCATGCATCAAAGCAAATCTTTTTCTCGAAGATATTAATACTTCTCTTGCTCCAGCGGCTCTATGTGAATAAGAATCTTTACCTTTTTTATCTATATCAAACCCTTCATGAGCATGCTTAATTGTAGATACTGTAATATTTAATTTATTTAGAATAGGAATAATATTTTTAATTAATGTGGTTTTACCGCTCCCACTCCAACCTGCAAAACCTAATATCATTATATAATATCCATAAATAGTTATTAAAACATGTTATTTTTATCTAATATCATGATCTATTCTATACATACTTGAGTATAATCTATATGTTATATATTTAGTAGACAAAAATTTATAGTAGTTATTTATATGGTAAAATTTACGGTATTTTTTACCTAAAAAATTTGACTTAGGTCTCAATAAATATAAATATATTATTAGCGGTAATATATGCTGCTAGGGGAGGGAGTTTGAAAAGACTTGCATTTGTAATGCTAATACTAGTCCTTACTTCTAATGCTTATAGTAATGCAATAGAAGAGGGGAATGTACGTTATCACAAAAACTGTCATAATTGTCATGGTCCTGCTGGTATGGGTGTTGCAAGTTATCCTAAAATCGCTGGTTTAGATTTCGAATATGTTGTTGATAGGTTAAATAGATATAGATCTGGTGAAAAAATCGGTTCTAATTCTGGACTTATGATATCTATGGCAAGAAAATTATCCGATGATGAAATCAGTAAACTTGCAGCTTATTTATCTAGTATTAATTAATATAAGAAGGGATAAATTAATGAANATTAAATCTAAAATATCTATTTTAGTAGCAATAATTTTTTCCTTGTCTTTTGGNTTAACGACTGCAGGTAATGCAGANGGACATGGACANGGAATGAATGTNCCTAAAATNGANGTAACTACTGTTCTTGANGGANTAAGTAANCCATGGGATATGGCTTGGACTCCTGATGGTTCAGCTATGTTTTTCACTGAAAAACTAGATGGNCTTTCAGTATTAGTNGGAGGAAAAGTTCACAAACTTATAGGCATGAAAGGTTCATCTGGCTATGCAGATACACATGATGACCTTTTCTCATATGGGGCACAAGAAGGAATGTTAGGTGTTGTATTAGATGCTGATTTTGATAATAACAGAACATTATACCTATATTCAACTTCAAGTAAATATCATGGTAATGGTTGTAAAACAAACTTCGAAAGATGTGATGGAAACATTGTTATGAAGTTTACTGTGGCTAACGATATGAAAAGTCTTTCTAACAGAGTGGATATTGTTAAAGACATTCAGTTCAAACCATTTGAATCTGACCAACCTTTTGGTGGTCCAGGAGCGCATAATGGTGGCAGAATTCGTATTGGTCCAGATGGATATCTTTGGGTAGGTACTGGAGATAGACATAGAGGTATTTGTCCTCAAGATAATACATTGATTTGTGGTGTTGTGCTAAGAATTGATGGAGATGGTAATGGTCATGGTGGCAATAAAATTACTGAAGACCAAAGAATATATACTTATGGACATAGAAACGTTCAAGGTATTGCTTTCCGTCCAAGCGACGGCCGTGCATTTACTGCAGAACATGGACCATGGCACAATGATGAAATTACTATGCTAGTTAATGGCGGTAATGGTGGATGGGANCCTGCCGAAAATAGAGGTGGTAGAGGTGCTTGTCCAGATAAATATTGTGGATATGAGCCAAATCAAATGGATGGAATGGATCCATCTATGCGTGCTGCATACACACCTATGAGTGATACTCGTTTTGATGATCTAATGCCACCAGCTTGGCAGAATAATGGATATTCTCAAGGAACAGGTTCTGCTGCATTCCTTACTGGAAGCAATTGGGGTATCTATGAAGGTCGCATGGTTGCTGGAATTATGGGTATAGCTTTTGGTGATACNCCAGCTGGAAGCAGAATAGATATCTATGATATTGCTGACGATGGATTATCAATGAAAAGTGTAATTCATATGCCTGTTGGCATGACAAAAAGGTTCCGTGGCTTAGTAATGGGTCCGGATAATGCATTATATATTTCTACAGATGATGGTGGAATTTATAAAGCTACTGCGACAGCAGCGCATTCACACTAGAATGTANCTNTAGCTCGCGCCTTATTTGGCGCGAGCTATTCATTTTACTATAATGTATAATTATATTATAAACTTCTATTATTATAACTAAAAGTAAGTACACNAATAAGAGGTATTATGGATAGTGATTTTAGACCAGGAGAAGGTAGGAGAAAAAAGTTTGCTTTTGATAAAGGTAGACAACTTGATGTATTAGCTCTTGAAGAAGTTAAAAGCCTACTTGTAGATAGAAAGATTCAAAGAGATCATCTGATAGAATATTTACATGTTCTGAATGATAAATTTAATTGTTTGTATTCTAAGCATTTAAGAGCTTTAGCTGAAATAATGAAATTATCTATGGCTGAAGTTTTTGAAGTAGCTACTTTTTATGCGCATTTTACAGTAGAAGATGATGACAATAAAAATGTACCAAGTTTAACAATTAGAGTTTGTGATAGTGTAACATGCAGTCTATTTGGATCAGAAAAATTGTTTAACCAAATTAAAGAGAAGTATGATGGGGAATTGCAAATATTAAAAGCACCTTGTATGGGGCAATGTGATTTTGCTCCAGCTTTAGAATTAGGACACAGACACGTAGGAAATGCAAATATTGATAAAATTGATAATTTAATTAAAGAATCTAATTTTTNGCCAGAAATACCTCAATATATTAGTTATGATGAATACAAATCAAATGGAGGATATTCTTTATACAAAAATATTAAAGAAGGTATTATTTCTTTTGAAAAGTTTCATAAAGCTATATCCGATGCAAATTTAAGAGGTTTAGGAGGTGCAGGTTTTCCNGCNGCAAAAAAATGGGAGTTTGTNATAGCAAACAAGGGTCCNAGAATGATGTGTATTAATGGAGACGAAGGAGAAGTAGGAACCTTTAAAGATAAATATTATTTAGATAGAGATCCTCATCGTTTTCTTGAAGGGGCTATAATTGCTGCTCATATGGTAGAAGCAGAAAAATGTTATATATACATGAGAGATGAATATCCTGGCATTATCAATGTGTTAAAAAAAGAAATTGCCTACTTAGAAAAAGAAGGTTTGGTAGATATTGGGTTTTTAGAAGTAAGGAGGGGAGCTGGGGCTTATATATGTGGAGAAGAATCAGCATTGATAGAATCTGTTGAAGGAAAAAGAGGTATTCCAAGGCATAGACCTCCTTATGTTGCTCAAGATGGAGTTTTTGGCTTTCCAACTTTGGTTCATAATGTAGAAACTGTTTATTGGTTAAGAGAAATTTATGAAAAAGGAGCAAAATGGTTCTTATCACATGGTAGAAATAATAGAAAAGGTCTAAGATCATATTCTGTTTCCGGATTTGTTAAAAAACCTGGAGTTAAATTAGCTCCCGCTGGCATAAGTGTAAAAGAATTAATAGATGAGTATTGTGGAGGAATGTTAGATGGTCATAAATTATATGCGTATCTTCCAGGTGGCGCATCTGGTGGAATATTACCTGAAAACCTGTCGCATTTACCTTTAGATTTTGATGTATTACAAAAATATGGTTGTTTCATAGGGTCTGCTGCTATTATTGTAATATCAGATAAAGTAAACATTAGAGACGTAGTGATTAATTTGATGAAATTTTTTGAAGATGAAAGTTGTGGCCAGTGTACTCCTTGTAGAAATGGAACAGCAATGGCAGTAAAGTTATTAGAAAAAGATAGTTGGAATTTAGACTTGTTAAATGAAGTGTGTGATGTAATGAGTAATGCCTCTATTTGTGGTTTAGGACAAGCTGCTGCTAACCCTATATCAGGAGCTATGAAATATTTTTCTAAAAAAATATAGTAATAACAAAAATTTATATGGATTAATTAATATGAATAATAAAAAAAATATAAAATTTTATCTAGATGATTTAGAGGTTATTGCTTTTGAAGATGAGAGTATATGGGAAGTTTCAGATAGACTAGGGATTAGGTTACCTCATTTATGCCATTCTGCAGAACCAGGGTATAGGTCTGATGGCAATTGCAGGGCATGTATGGTTGAAATAGAAGGTGAGAATGTATTAGCAGCTTCATGTATTCGTAAACCATTAGAAGGAATGAAAGTTAAGACAAACACAGCAAAAGCATCTAATTCACGAAAATCAGTATTTGAGTTACTAGCAGCAGATCAACCAGATAGAAATATGCATCCTGATCCTGACTCTAAATTTTGGAAATGGACGGATGATATTAATATTGAAAATAATAAATTTCCTAAATTAAAAAATGTAGTTGTTGATAATTCCCATACTGCGATGCATGTAAATTTGGATGCTTGTATTAATTGTAATCTTTGCGTTAGAGCATGCAGAGAAGTTCAGGTAAATGACGTAATTGGTATGTCTTATAGAGGACATGAATCTAAAATAACTTTTGATTTTGATGATAATATGGGAGATTCAACTTGTGTTGCATGTGGAGAATGCGTTCAATCTTGTCCAACAGGTGCTTTAATAGAAAAATCTCTCGTAAATGAAGAAGGTGTTAGGGATAATTATCCCGATAAAACAGTAAATAGTTTATGTCCATACTGTGGTGTAGGCTGCCAAACTGAGGTTCATGTTAAGGATAATAAGATCATTCATGTAGATGGTAAAAATGGTCCTGCTAATAATCAACGTTTATGCGTTAAGGGAAGGTTTGGTTTTGATTATATAAACTCAGATAAGCGTTTACTTAAACCTTTAATTAGAAAAAAAGATGCTCCAAAAGATAGGCATATATTAAATAAAGATAAAAATATTAAAGATTATTTTAGAGAAGCTACATGGGATGAAGCCATAGAGATATCAGCTAAGGGGTTTTTAGATATATTTAAGGAAAATGGTTCCTCTTCTCTTTGTGGTTTTGGCTCTGCAAAAGGGTCTAATGAAGAAGCCTATTTATTTCAAAAGTTGATTAGGACGGCATTTGTAACAAATAATGTAGATCATTGTACAAGGCTATGTCATGCATCTTCTGTAGCGGCGCTCTTAGAATGTGTTGGCTCCGGAGCTGTTTCAGCGCCATTTACAGCATCAGATGATTCTGATTGTGTTATTATTATTGGTGCGAGACCTACTACTAATCACCCAGTTGCTGCTACTTATATGAAACAAGCTTCTAAAAATGATACTAAACTAATAATTATGGATCCAAGAAAAAATGATATGACTCGTCATGCATGGAAACATTTAGAGTTTAAACCAGGTATGGATGTGGCAATGCTTAATGCATTAATCTATACTATTATTGAAGAAAAATTATATGATAAACAGTATGTTCAGTCTATGACAAGTGGTTTCGAGCAACTGAAAGAGTCAATAAAAGGTTTTTCTCCAGAAGAAATGTCAGAAAAGTGTGGTATTCCAGCAGATACTTTAAGAGAAGTAGCAAGAGTCTATGCAAAATCAGATAGATCTATTATTTTCTGGGGAATGGGAATATCTCAACATGTTCATGGTACAGATAATGCGAGATGTTTAATCACCTTATCTTTAATTACAGGACAAATAGGAAGACCCGGTACGGGTTTGCATCCATTAAGAGGACAAAACAATGTTCAGGGAGCTTCTGATGCAGGATTGATCCCAATGGTTTTCCCTGACTATCAACCAGTTGAGAATGAAAATATACATAAGAAAATGGAAAGTTTTTGGGGTACAAAACTTGATAATAAGAAAGGTCTGACTGTTGTAGAGATATTAAATGAAGTTGTTGCCGGTAATATTAAAGGTATGTATGTAATGGGAGAAAATCCTGCTATGTCAGACCCTGATCAAAATCATACACTTGATGGTTTAGTTAAGTTAGAGCATTTAGTGGTTCAAGATATTTTTATGACAGAGACAGCTTGGTTTGCAGATGTTATATTGCCAGCATCAGCTCACGCAGAGAAAACTGGAACATTCACAAATACAAATCGTCAAGTACAAATGGGACGAAAAGTAATAGAATGTCCTGGAGACGCTAGAGAAGACTGGAAAATAATTAATGATTTAGCCAATGCATTAGGTCTTAAATGGTCATACAAACATATTTCTGAAGTATTTGATGAAATGTCAAAAATTATGCCTTCTTTAAATAATATAACATGGGAACGCCTAGAAAATGAAGATAGTGTTACATATCCGTGTGATGCGGAAGACTCACCCGGAAACGATATTATATTTATAGATGGTTATCCTACGGAAGATAACAAAGGTAAAATAGTGCCAGCACAATTAATATCGCCTGCAGAAATACCAGATAAAGAGTATCCTATGATATTAACTACAGGACGGCTTTTAGAACATTGGCATACGGGGGCTATGACAAGAAACTCCGAAGTTCTAGATAGTTTAGAACCTACACCAATTATATCAATGAATTCTAGAGATATGTCTAAATTAGGAATAGATGCTGGAGATATGGTTAAAGTTTCAACAAGAAGAGGTGATTTAGAAGTAGCTGTAAGAAAAGACTGGCAATTACCAATGGGTATGGTCTTTATGCCATTTTGTTTTTCTGAGGCGGCGGCAAATATATTAACAAATCCAGTTTTAGATCCATTTGGTAAAATTCCAGAATTTAAATTTTGTGCAGCGAAAATAGAAAATGCTGTTAGTAAATAAATATAAATATCAATTTGCTTTTATTTACACATGAGTTAAGTTTATTAGAAATTTAAGGGGAGATAGATATGTCTAATATGTTTTCATTTTTAATGAAAGATAGAATTGTTGCGCCTGACAATTTTAATCGTTGGAGAATACCTCCAGCCTCAATAGCAATTCATTTATGTATAGGATCAGTATATGCTTGGAGTATTTTTAATCCTGCTCTTATTAAAGAATTAGGTGTTGTAACAAGCGCCGCCGATGATTGGACTTTAAGCAGTGTTATATGGATATTTTCAGTTTCTATAGTTTGTCTTGGCCTAGCAGCTGCAATAGCAGGTAAATGGCTAGAAGATGTTGGTCCTAGATGTGTTGGAGTTACAGCTGCCTGTTTATGGGGTGGAGGTTTTGTTATTGGAAGTATTGGAATAATGACACATCAATTGTGGTTGATATATCTAGGATATGGAGTGTTTGGTGGTTGTGGACTAGGTTTAGGATATGTTTCGCCTGTATCAACTTTAATAAGATGGTTCCCCGATAGACGTGGAATGGCTACAGGTATGGCTATTATGGGATTTGGTGGTGGTGCTATGATAGGAGCTCCTTTAAAAAAATACCTATTAGATATGTATTCAAAAGCACCAGAATATTTAGGTCCTGAGGGTTCTGTATCGCTTATAACAGAAGGTGGTAGAAGGTTTGCAGAAGTAGCTGGTAATAAAATTGAAGTTGTTGTAGCTTCTGCTTCCGAAGCAGCTCAAGCTGGAGTATATGTAGTAGGAACAGGAAATACAGGCGCAGCTGGAGCATTTTTAACTTTAGGAATTGTTTATTTTACCATTATGATGCTTGCTGCTTTTCAGTATAGGGTGCCTAAAGAAGGTTGGAAACCAGAAGGCTACAAACCCCCATCAGTTGAAGAGTCCGCTGCAAAAATGAAAACATTAAATGATGTTCATATTAACCAAGCTATTAAAACTCCTCAGTTTTATCAATTGTGGATAGTTTTATGTTTTAACGTTTCTGCAGGTATAGGAGTAATTGGCGTAGCTAAAACTATGATGTCTGAAATATTTGGTTCAGCGCCACCTACATCAGAATTAGCTTCAATAGTAACTGCAACATTTGCCGGTACTTACGTTTTAATGATTAGTGTATTTAATATGTGTGGTAGAATAATATGGGCTTCTTTATCAGATTTTATTGGTAGAAAAAATACTTATCATTGTTTCTTTGTTCTTGGAACAATATTATATTTATCTATTCCATTTACTGCTAGTGCTGTTAGTGTTGATCCTAAAGTCATGTACTTAGTGATGTTTTACGCAGCTACTATGATAATATTTACGATGTATGGAGGTGGATTTGCAACAATACCTGCCTACTTAGCAGATATGTTTGGTACTATGCATGTAGGAGGAATACATGGTAGATTACTTACAGCCTGGAGTACTGCTGGAGTTATAGGACCTGTTGCAATAGCAGAATTAAGAAGTATGTCTTATAATTCTTCATTGAAAGATTTGGTCGATAAAATTGACCCAGCAGCCTTTGTAGATAAATTTGGTGCCCCTATGAGTCAATTAGAAGAACTTGTTAGTGCAAAGACAGTAACAATATCCAAGTTAATGGAAATTGCTCCTGCTGGCACGGTAGATCCTACACCAAGTTTATATAATACAACTATGTATGCTATGGCAGGTTTATTAATTATAGCATTTTTCTCAAATTTATTTATTAAACCGGTAGCTTCAAAACATCATGTTGAAAATACGCATCCGGAGATGAAAAAATAATTAATATAAAGGTTATGATGAAACTTAGAATTTTTCTAAGTTTCATCAATTAAGCATGAATAAAAAATTTATAATAAAGCCTGATATTAAAAATCAAAAATTAACGAAAAATATAAGTGGTATCGACCATACAGGTGCTCATTATAAACAAAAAGTTGTAATGGAAAAACCTTTAACAATATTTCTTAATAATCAAGAAATAGTTACCTGTATGACTGTGGGTGATAGGCCTGACTGGTTAGCTTTAGGCTTTTTAATTAATCAAGGAATGATAACTAAAAGTGATAAAATTATTTCTGTTGATGTGGATTGGGAAATTGAAACAGCAGTAGTAAGAACGGATAAAGTCACTAATTATGAAGAAAAAATTAAGAAGAAAATTAGAACCTCTGGTTGTGGTGTAGGAACAATTTTTTCTGATGTAATGGATAATTTTGACCAAATAAAATTAAATAAAGGAGCAATTATTAAAATTTCATGGCTACCTAAATTACTAAAAAGTATTAATATGCAACCTTCATTATATTTAGAAGCCGGAGCAATTCATGGGTGTGTATTATGTATAGAAGATAAACCTATTATTTATGTAGAAGATGTTGGTCGGCACAATGCATTAGATAAAATTGCTGGGTGGCTATGGAATAACGATTATGATGTTTCTAATATGATATTATATACTACCGGTCGTTTAACAAGCGAAATGATTATTAAAACTGTGCAAATGGGAGTACCAATTTTAATTTCACGTTCAGGTTTTACGGCTGCGGGAGTTGAATTGGCTATTAAGTCCAATTTAACTTTAATTGGGAGAGCTAAAGGAAAAAGATTTATTGCTTTATCCGGAATAGATAGAATTTTATTTGATGATTAGTATGGAGATACTTAAATGATTCCTGCATGTATATTAGCCGGTGGTGAGGCAAGGAGGCTAGGAGGCAAAGGTAAGGCATTAATTAAAGTTTCCAGTAAAACTTTACTTGATCTTGTACTTGAAAAATTACATGAACAAGTTTCTTTAATTTCTATTAATACTAGAGATAAAAATGTAATTTTAAATAAAAAGTATGTGCATATTGAAGATACGTTTAAAGATGTGGGGGGAGCTGGACCATTGGCAGGAGTATTGTCGGCTATTATATGGGCAAAAAAAGTATGTCCTAAATCAAAATATGTATTAACTGTTCCTGTTGATTGTCCATTTATTCCGCATGACTTAGTTAAAAATTTATATGCTGCAACTCAAGATCATAGATATGATGTAATAGTGGCTTCTTCTAATTATAATATACATCCGGTTATAGCTATTTGGTCTGTTGATTTATTAAGTTCTTTGGATTTAGCTCTTAGATCTGGAATTAGAAAAATAGATATGTTTACAAATTCATATGATGTTAAAACTATTAATTGGGATATCAAAAATATTGATCCTTTTTTTAACATTAATAGGCCAGAAGATTTAATTATTGCTAATACTTTTATTAATAGTTGATGTTATGATATTCTTATTTATTTTATCCACATTATTTATTGCGGCCATGGCGGAACTGGTAGACGCGCAACGTTGAGGGCGTTGTGGGAGAAATCCCGTGGAGGTTCAAGTCCTCTTGGCCGCACCATTTAAGCCCATTGCTCACTTAAAGACTCAATTTTACCTTTGCTATCTAGCCTGCAATAATATTTTTTACCATTATATTCTATTACATAAATATTTTTATTAACTATAATAATTACTTTACCTTTTTTTATTATTTCTTTTGCATTTTTATGTATAAAAGGTAGTATTTTTTGTTCATTTTGCATAATTCATAATACTTTATTATAAGAACAAATCAAGAACAAATAAAGGAAAAAATGTCTAACTGGGAAAAATCAAAAGAAATAATAAGGTCTGTAACTAGCTTAAAGAATAAGAGGGTTATAGATATTGGTTGCGGAGATGGCTGGTTTTTATCTTGGTGTTCTAATGAAATATCAAGTGGTAAAGGCATAGATCCTTCAAAAGAACAAATATTGTTAGCAAAAGAAAAAATTAATAATAAAAATATTTCTTTTGAAAATTTAGGTGCAGAAAATTTAAAAAAATTAAATGATATTTATGATTTAATATTTTTTTTTAATAGTTTACATCATGTGCCTATGCATTTAATGGCATCTTCTTTAGAAGAGGCATCAAAGGTTATGCATAAAAATAGTATATTAATAATTATAGAACCTATAGCAAAAGGAAATTTTTATAAGTTTATGAAGGACATTGATGATGAATTTGAAGTAAGACAGAAGGCCTATGAGTCCATAAAAAATTGTAAATATAACAACCTTATTAATCAAGATGAAATATTTTATGAAGAAATTAAAAGTTTTGATAACTTTGAACAATGTACAAAATTTCTTAAAAATGTAGATAAAAATAGAATAAAATATATTAATGATAATATGGAAAATATAAGAAATTTATTTAATGATTTATCTATTTTAAAAAATAAAAGATTTGAATTCAAGCAACCTATGAGAATTAATTTATTAAGTTTAATGAAAGGATAATATTATGTCAGCATTTTTTGAATTAAGAACTTATAAAGTATTTCCAGGAAAAATGGATGAGTGGTTAAAGTATATGGAAGATGTAATTATTCCATTTCAAGTAGGAAAGGGAATGGTAATACATGGAAGCTTTACTGTAAAAAGTGATAATGATACGTACATATGGATAAGAAGGTTTGAAAGCAACGATCATAAAGATGATTTATATGAAAAAGTTTATAAGAGTGAAGAGTGGTTAAATAAAATATCTCCCAATGTACAAAAACTTATTGATGTGAAAAAAATCAAAGTTGATGAATTATGCTCTACAGCATTATCAATAATGAAATAAGTTTACTATTTATTACAACCTGAATTATCTATTCCATATTTCATTTTAGTATTACATAAAGTTACCAACTTGAAGCTAGTTTTTTTAATTCCTGCCCTTGTAAAGTCTGCATTAATTGCAGTAGCTCCATCCATAATAGCATGTCTTATAATTGACCACTGAAAAGTTGTATTATTTAAATTTGCATTTTTAAAATTAACCCTTTTTAAATTAGCTTCCTCTAAAGAACAGCTATCTAAATTGGCATTTTCTAAATTTGCTCTCCATAGATTTACTTTATTTAGGTTTGAACCTTGAAGATTTGCATTAGTTAGATTAACTTTTCTTAAATCTGCTCCTGATAAATCACATTTTATACATGAATTAGTATCTAAAAGTTTTTTTAGGTCATTTTCGTCGTATGAATAAGCATTAAAACTAATAAAAATATATATAGTTATAAAAGAAAAGATTTTTTTTTTAGACATTTTTATAAATAAACTTTCTAAATTTTTTTTAAATGTTTTATATTGTTATAATATAATAAGAAAGATAATTTTTAAAAGAAAATATAGTATGTTTGATAATTTTAATAAATCTATTAAAAAAGTTAATGGTATAAATATTAACTATAGAATAGGGGGGCAAGGTAAGCCTCTATTACTATTGCATGGATATCCTCAATCTCACATAATGTGGAGAAAAATTGCTCCTATGTTATCAAAAGAATTTACTGTAGTGTGTCCTGACTTAAGAGGATATGGTGATAGCGATAAACCAAAATCTGATAATACACATAAAGCTTATTCAAAAAGCGTCATGGCTAAAGATCAACATGCTTTAATGTTGTCTCTAGGGTTTGAAAAATATTTTATAGTTGGGCATGATAGAGGTGCTAGAGTTGCTCATAGGATGGCTATTGATTACAAAGAGTCTATTTTAAAATTAGCAGTATTAGATATAGTTCCAACACTTCATGTATTTGATAACACCGAAAAAAAATTAGCAAAGCGTTATTATCATTGGTTTTTTCTAATTCAACCATACCCTCATCCCGAAACATTAATCACTAATAGTGCGGAGTATTATTTAAAATCAAAACTTGCTATGTGGGGAAATACAAAAAATTTTATTAGTGATGAGGCATTAAGTGAATACTTAAGATGCTTTACTAAAGAAACTATACATGCAACGTGTGAAGATTATAGGGCAGGAGCAAGCATTGATTTAATAGAACATAAAAATGATTTTGATAATAAAATTGAATGTCCATTATTAGTTCTTTGGGGTAGCAAAGGGACAGTTGAAGAATTATATGATCCTATTGAGGTATGGAAAGAATGGGCAACTAAAGTTACTGGTAAATCTTTAAATTGTGGACATTTTTTACCTGAAGAATTACCTGATGATACATATAAAGAAATAAAAAAATTTTTAAGTTGAGCTAATTTATTATGGATAAATCTAAAAGCTTTTTGTCAAAAATTAGAAGTTATTTTCTAACTGGAGTAGTAGTAACAGCTCCTGTTGGTCTTACATTTTATGTTGCTTTTTTATTTATAGGTTTTATTGATGGTAAAGTTAGAGAAATTATTCCTAGCAAATATCATTATGATTCTCTTCTTCCATTTGATATTCCAGGTATAGGTTTAGTAATTGTTTTTCTTTTACTTACGTTTGTTGGCTTTTTAACTGCTGGATTAGTAGGAAGATTTGTTATTAGGTTAGGAGAAAAAATTATTGCGAGATTGCCTATTATTAGGTCAATTTATGGAGCACTAAAACAAATTTTTGAAAGTATTTTAAACTCATCTTCAAAATCGTTTCGAGAAGTAGTTTTAATTGAGTACCCTAGAAAAGGTATATGGGCAATAGGTTTTATAACTGGAAATACTAAAGGAGAAGTAAAAAGTATTAGATCTGAAGAAATGGTAAATGTATTCTTACCAACTACACCTAATCCTACTTCAGGGTTTTTACTATTTGTTCCTAAAAAAGATGTGACTATATTAAATATGAGCATAGAAGAAGGAATAAAGATGGTTATATCTGGAGGTATTGTCACTCCAAAATATAAAAATAATCAGAAGAAAACAAAATGATTAGTTATCCGGATTTAATTAAATTAATTGCTTTATTTTGGTCATACATATAGAGAAGAGTTTTTAACTTATTTCCATAACTATCTGATAATAGTATGTTTTTATTAACTATCATTTTTGCCTGTTGATCTGCAATTTTAATGAGATTTTCATGTATACTTAAATCTAAAAATTTAAAATATTGGTCTCCAGATTGTCTTGTCCCAAGAACTTCTCCTGCACCTCTTAATTTTAAATCTTTTTCTGAAATGATGAAGCCATTATTAGTAGATCTGAGAACAGATATTCTTTCTTTGGCTATAGCACCAATTTTCGTGTCATATAACAATATGCAAACTGATTCTTTATCTCCTCTTCCCACTCTCCCTCTTAGTTGATGAAGTTGTGCTAGGCCAAACCTTTCTGAATGTTCTATTACCATTACTGTTGCGTTTGGTATATCAATACCTACTTCTATGACAGTAGTTGTTACTAATATAGGCTTTTTATTTAATGAAAAATCCGTAAGTTTTTTATCTCTTTCTTCTGTTTTCATTTGACCATGCACTAAGCTAATTTGCCCTGGAAAATGCGTTTCTAAATATTTTGCTCTCGATTCAGCAGCAGCTAAATCAATTTTTTCGGAATCACTAACTAATGGACACACCCAAAATACTTGATCTCCTCTGGTTATCGCTCTCTTTATTGCAATAATTACCTCTTTTATTCTAGGATTACTAACACTAACAGTTTTTATATTTGGCCTGTTATTAGGTTTTTCATATAGAATTGATAAATCCATATCACCATAATTGGCAAGTAATAAAGTCCTTGGAATTGGGGTAGCTGTCATTAGCATAAAGTCTGTATTTGGGGATTTTTTTGAAAATTCAAGTCTTTGATAAACTCCAAATCTATGTTGCTCATCAATTATAGCTAACCTTAAATGTTTGAATAAGACATTTTTTTGTATTATTGAGTGTGTACCCACAATAATATTTATTTTGCCATTTTTTATATCACTTAAAATTTTATTTTTTTCAGCAGTACAAATTTTACTTGTTAATAATGCTACTTTTATATTTAATTTTTCTCCTAGTTCATAAAATAATTTAAAATGTTGTTTCGCTAAAACTTCTGTTGGAGCCATTAATGCTCCTTGATAATTTGCTTCAACTACATGAATTAATGAATAAAATGCGACTATAGTTTTTCCACTTCCTACATCTCCTTGTAGTAATCTGAACATAGGAGAACTAGAATTTAAATCTTTATATATATCATTTAATGCAGTTAATTGATCTTTTGTTAAAGAGAAAGGTAAAAGACTAGTTAACTTTTCTTTCAAAATATTTTTAATTTTAATATTTTTTTGAAATGATTTATTTTTATATTTTCTTATTAGATTTAAGGCTAATTGTTTTGACAAAGCTTCGTCATATGCAATTCTCTCAATATATTTATCTTTTTTCTCTAAATGAGAATTATTTTGAGGAAAATGTAAATTTTTTATCGATGATTCTAAATCATACCAATCTTTTTCTATCAATAATTCTTTATTAATCCATTCATCAAATTTAGGAATGTATTTTGAAGCCTCTGATAAAGCAGTTTTAAATTTTTTTAGTGATAAACCAGATGTAAGAGGATAAATATTATCATAAATTGGTATAGTATTATTATCATCAAAATTATTTATTACATAGTCAGGATGAGTTATCTGCCAAGCATTTCCTTTTTTATTTAATTCGCCACTAAATAAAATAATTTTATTCTTAATGAATGTATTTTTTAACCATTTTCTATTTGCATTAAAATAAATTATAGATAATTTCTGATTTTTTACTTCAATAGTAATTATTGCAATTTTAGGGTTTTTTATCCATATACTTTTTACAATTCCTTTAGCAATAATTCTCTTATAAATATATTTATTATCTAATTCAGAAATATTAATTCTTGTAATTAATGAAGATGGCTTATGTAATAAAATATCTAAATACCTGTCTCCACAAAGTTTTTTAAATAGAGATGAATAATAAGGTCCATAACCCCTTAAATTAACTATATTTGTAAATAAAGAGTTTAATTTTATAGATTTCATATATTACTCATTTAATTAAGTGTTTATTAAGCACTTATAGATTATATTATTAGAATGCATTATATACAAATATACATTGTGTAGGTTTAAAATGAATAAAGAATTAAAACAGTTAAAATTTAGATGCTGGCATAGAGGCATGAGGGAAATGGATATTCTAATGGGAGAATTTTTTGATTTAAATTTTAAAAATTTTACAAAAAAAGAAATTTCTCAGTTAAATGATTATGTTATACCTTTATCTGACAATGATTTATATAAGTGTTTTACTAATGATTTACCTTGGCCAAAAACACTTTCTGAACAATTAATAAATAAACTAAGCATTTATGCAATAAAACGTGGATTAAAAAATTCTTAAATCTTTTTATAAAATTAATAAAGATATTGTACTAGGTGGCTGCCAAGAAGGTGTTGAATCATTTTTGATTGGAGATACTCTCTTAAAAGATGAAAATATATCAATATTTTATATAGTAAAAGATGAAAAAAAATTAGATATGATTTCATCACAATTTAAATCAATGTATCCACATATAAAGTCTATAAATATTCCTGCATGGGATTGTATGCCATATGATAATGTTTCACCTAGTCAAAGAATACTTGGTAAGAGAATTACAAGCTTTATTGAATTGATAGAAGATTATGATAATACAAGAGTAATTTTTATTACAATTAATGCGTTAATACAAAANAGTGTTCCTCTTAATTTTCTTACTAAAAATAAAATAACCTTAAAAATTAATGATAATTTAATNATAAATAGTTTTATTAATTTTCTTATGACACTAGGTTATAAGAAATCTTCCTCTGTCATAGAAATTGGAGAATATGCATTAAGAGGAGGAATTATTGATGTTTTTACTCCAAATTATAACTATCCTATAAGAATTGATTTATTTGGCGAAGAAATTGAGTCCATAAAATTTTTTGATGTTTTAACACAAGTTAGTAAAGAAGATATAAATAAAATTGAAATTATTCCTATTTCTGAAATCATTATGACTGATGAAAATATTAATAATTTTACTGTAAAATATAGAAAATTATTTGGAATAAAATCTATTGAAGATGAAATTTATCAATTAGTAAAAGAACATCAGAGAATTAATGGTTTAGAGCATTGGATTAGTTTATTTTATGATGAGTTAAAGTCAATATTTGAAATTATAGATAAAAAATATTTTGTTTTGTTAGATAATGCTTTTGAAGAAACTCTGCAATCTAGAATTGAAGATATTAATGATTATTTTAACACAAGATATATAAATTACAATCAATCAAAAAAAAATAAAGACACATTAAACTGTTATAAACCAATAAATATTTCAGATTTATATTTGACTACAGAACAAATAGAAAACTATTTAAAAAAGAAAACAGTTATTAGGTTATCAGTTCTTAAATCTGCTAATGAAAGCAATAATCTAAATAGTGTGAAAGTTAAAAATTTTTGGTTAGAGAGAAAATCTGTAGATATAGATTTTATTTCAGCATTTATAAACTATGTAAAAAATAAATTAATAAACAAAAATAAAGTTATCATTGCATGTAAGTCCGTATCTAACAGACAAAAAATATACGAACTTTTAAATAATCATGGAATTTATAATATTAATATTAAATCTAATTATTTTATTGATAAGGAGCCTGCTAATAATGAGATTTCTTTAATGATATTAAACATTAGTTCCGGTTATATTATAGATAATTTAGTAGTTATTTCAGATCAAGATGTATTTGGAAAATTAATTAATAGAAAATCAAGTCAGAAAAAACAACTGTCAGCAGCACTTGAAGAGGCAGATTCATTTAATTTAGGAGATTATTTAGTTCATAAAGACTATGGTGTAGGAAAATATAATGGTCTAAAAACTATAAATATAAATAAAATCTCTCAAGATTGTATAGAATTAATTTATATGGCGGACGATAAATTATTATTACCAGTACAGAATATAGACCTTGTATCTAAATTTTCAGGTAAATTATCAGAAATTACTTTAGATAAGCTTGGAAGTAAAAATTGGATTGCTAAAAAAAATAAAGTAAAAAATAAAATTCGTGATATGGCTGAAGCTCTAATTAGAATTGCTTCAAAAAGAAAATTAGGTGCAGCTAAAAAATTATATTGTTCTGATGAGAAATATGAAAGTTTTATTTCTAAGTTTCCTTTTTATGAAACGCAAGATCAAATAGATGTAATAAATGATGTTATAGAAGATATTAATTCTAATAAACCTATGGATAGACTTGTTTGTGGAGATGTAGGTTTTGGTAAAACAGAGGTTGCAATAAGAGCTAGTTACATAGCAATACAAAGTAATGTTCAAGTTGCTTTAATAGCTCCAACTACATTATTAGCTAGACAACATTTTGAATCTTATTTAGATAGATTTAAAAATGAAAATATAAACATAGTGCATATTTCTAGATTAACTTCTAAAAAATACTTAAAATCATCTTTATCAGATATTCAATCGGGTAAAGCAAATATAATTATTGGTACACATGCTATTTTATCCGATAAAATTAAATTCAGTAATCTTGGTCTTTTTATCATTGATGAAGAACAAAGGTTTGGAGTAAGTCAAAAAGAAAAAATAAAAAACATTACCTCAAATGTTCATATTTTAACTTTAACTGCTACACCAATTCCTAGAACACTTCATATGTCCTTATCTGGTATTAAAGATTTATCTATAATTGCGACAGCTCCTGAAGATAGAGTTCCAGTTAGAACATTTGTTATTAATAATAATGATTTTAATATTAAAGAAGGAATTAAGAGAGAATTAAATAGAGGAGGGCAAGTATTTTGCATAGTACCAAGAATAAAAGATATTGCTTCTATAAAAGATAAAATCGAAAATTTAATAGATAATATTTCACTTGGAATTATTCATGGTAAAATGAATTCTAATGATATTGAAGATACTATGTCCCGTTTTTGTGACAATAAAATTAAAATACTTCTTTCAACAACTATAATCGAAAATGGTTTAGATATACCTAATGCAAATACAATATTTATTTTTAATGCAGATTTGTTTGGTTTATCTCAGTTATACCAGTTAAAGGGAAGAGTAGGACGTTCAAATAAAAGAGCTTATGCATATTACCTACTAGATAGAAAAGTACTTAGTTCTGATGCAGAAAAACGAATTCAAGCTATTCAATCTTTGGAAGGGCTAGGTGCAGGCTTTAGTTTAGCAGCACATGACTTAGACATAAGAGGTGCCGGGAATCTACTTGGTGAAGAACAATCTGGACAAATAAAAGAAGTTGGTTTAAGTCTCTATCAAAAATTATTAAGTGAAGCAGTTAATGATATTAAAGGGGAAAAAAGTACATATTATGACTGGACCCCACAAATTAATATACAAATTACTGCTTTAATACCAGAAAATTATATAGCTGATTTAAGTTTAAGATTACAAATATACAGAAGAATTGGAAATATTAAATCATATAAAATGTTTGAGAAATTTGAACATGAAATGATAGATAGGTTTGGATTAATTCCAGAAGAGTTTAAAAATTTAATAAGTATAATGATGATAAAATATGATTGCTTATTAGTAGGAGTGAATAGAATAGACTCAGGAATTAATGGAGCAATTATTGAATTTATTGATAATCCTTATCTTGATCCAGAAATGTTTATAGATTACTTAAATACTAATAGTCACTATTTAAAAATGAAAAGTGATAAAAAGTTAGTAATAAATATAAAATGGCAATCTAGCCAAGAAAGATTATTAGAAATAAAAAAAATTATAAATAATTTATCTAGTCTTAAACGATGATTTTTAACTATTTACTAAACATGTTTCAAAAACTTTTTCAAAAACTTCATTTTCTTGAGCTCCTGAAATTGCGTAAGTTTCATTAATTATAAAAAAAGGGACACCTGAAATACCTTTCGAGCGAGAAACTATATCAGAATTTTTAACAATATCTTCAGTTTTCTTCTTAATTTTAATGTTCTTATTTTCAAAAATATCTATGCTATAATTTTTTGCTACTTCTTTCAGTATATTTAAGTCACCAATATTCTTTCCGTCGATAAAAAATAATTTAAATAATTCCTCTGCAATAATATTTTGTTTACCAATATTTTTAGAATATTCTATCAGCACATGTGCATTTAATGAATTTGGCATGGTATGAATTTTGTCAAACTCAAAACTAATACCGGATGTTTCTCCAGCTAATTTTATTTGGTCATATATATGGTTAGCCCTTTCAGCACCTCCAAATTTAGAAGATAAGTATAACTGTCTATCTATGCCTTCCTGTGGCATTTCAGGATTAAGTTGAAAAGGATGCCAATAAATATCAAATTCTGTATCTGTAAAATTTTTGATAGCTTTATTTAATCTATTTTTTCCTATGTAACACCAAGGACATACTGCATCAGAAATAATATCAATTTTAATCATAGAATAAATTCCTTATACGCATTAATGTATAATAGAAAATAATTATAATTATAAATTACTTTTTTTTAAAGGAAAATTTTATGACTACAAATGATATATTAAAAAAATTCACGCTTGATGGTGATATTGCTCTAGTAACAGGCGCATCAAGAGGTTTAGGGAGACGCTTTGCTTGTGTGTTAGCTAATATGGGTGCAAAAGTTGTTTTAGCTGCTAGAAATAAAGAAAAGTTAAATGAAACAAAAAACATAATTATTGCAAGTGGTGGAGATTGTTGCATCATTGAAATGGATGTTACAAAAGAAAAATCTATACATGCAGGATTTGAAGAAGCAAAAGAAAAATTAGGTAATGTCAATATACTTATAAATAACGCTGGTATTGCTATTGCAAAATCTTCCATTAATACATCTATGGATGATTGGAATAGTGTAATAAATACAAATTTAAGTGCCGTTTTCGCATGTTCTAAAGTATTTGCAAAAAATTTAATTGATAAAAATTTGCCAGGCAAAATAATTAATATCTCTTCAATTGCCTCAGAAATAGTTTTAGGTAAGTATCTATCTTCATATTGTTCTTCAAAAGCAGCTGTCAGCCATTTAACAAGAACATTAGCATTTGAATATGCTGAATTTGGTATCCAAGTAAATGCTATTGCACCAGGTTATATATTAACAGATTTAAATAAGAATTTTTTTGATACAGAAGATGGCAAAGCCATGGTTAAAAAGATACCTCTTAAACGACTTGGTAACGCAGATGAATTAGATGGAGTATTATTATTATTATGTTCTTCGGCAGGCTCATTTATTACCGGGTCTGTAATGAGAGTAGACGGAGGACATGTTATTGCATAACACTAATATTTATTAAATATAATATTAAATATTAAGCCAGGTTTATTATCTTCAAGTTTAATATTAGCTTTATGAATTTTTAATATAGCTTTTACTAACGAAAGACCTAAACCATTGCCCTTTGTATTTCTGTGTTTTTCTAGCCGTACAAATCTATCAAATACCTTCGAATGATTTTTTTGTTCTATGCCATCACCATTATCCATAATTTTTATTATTATTTTATGATTATTAATACATTGTAATATTATATTTTTATTTTTTTTGTTCTTAGTATATTTGATAGAATTATCTAATATGTTTATGAATGCTTGAGTTAATAGAGTTCTATTACCTGAGATATAAGAGTTTGTATCTATAGATTTGCTAAAAGTAATATTATTTTCTTCCATAACTGGCTCATATAATGAATAAACTTTATTTATTATTTCACCAATATTAATTTTTTTTAAATCATGATTTTTTTCAGACTCAAAGCTTGCTATATTTAGTATTTCAGTAAATATTTTTATTAATTTATTTGTTTCTTCTATAGCCAAGCTAATATGTTTTTTAGCTTTTAAATTTTTAATATTAATTGATGCCGTCTCCAGATTATTCTTCATTAACGTTAACGGCTTTTTTAAATCATGAGCAATATTACCAGATATATTTTTAGAATTTTCAATTAGCTCTTCTATTCTTGTTAACATTCTGTTAACATTATAAGCTATTTGTCTGTATTCTTTATTAATTTTATTACTTTTAATTTTTCCTTTTAGGTCATTATCAGTAATATTTTGAATTTCTCTATTTAAAATATTAATTTTATTTAAACTATATCTTCCGAACAGTAAACTTATAATAAAGCCAAAAACTGTTATAAAAATTACCATAAAAATCATTAAATTAATTAATGCTTTAGAAATTAAAATTTCTGGTTGAATATCCCTACCAACTAGAAGTCTCGTACCATCTCTAAATTCAAATAGTTTAGCTCGCGCGGTATGTGTTATTATTTCTGAACCTAATGTTCTACTAATTGAAAAAGTTACATATCCTTGTTTATCGGGAAAATCTTCAGGCCATTGATTTAAATTGCCAGATAATTTATTTTTATAAATATCAGTTATTAAATAAATAGCTGCATTTTGGTTTTGTGCGCGTAATTTTATTACATTAACTAATCTGTTTAAACCATAATTTTTATATGTATTTTTTAAAAACGAATGTTCTATAGAAATTACTCTATTATTTTCATTAACAATTACTTTTAATGTAAAATTGTAAATTAGTAAGCTTACAATAATAAAAATTATTATTGAAAAAATAGAAAAAATAATAAAAGTTTTTGCAGTTAAAGCATTAAGATATTTGAGGATTTTCATGTTCAGTTTGATTCCCTTGAATTGAATATCCTGCACCTCTAATTGTTTTTAAAAGGCCTTTATTAAAATCTTTATCAATTTTTTTTCTTAATCTACTTATATGAACATCAATTATATTTGTTTGTGGATCAAAATGTAGATCCCATACTTTTTCAAGTAACATTGTTCTTGTGAGTACTTCATTTGCATTTTCCATAAGTATTTCTAGTAATCTATATTCTTGTGGCTGCAACTGAATTAAATTTTCAGATCTTTTTACTTCTCTTTTTCTTTTATTTAAAACCAAGTCCTCAACCTTAAGAATATCATTTTGACTTTTTGGGTTTTGTCTTCTATTTAAGGCTTCAACTCTAGCAATAAGTTCAGAAAAGGAAAATGGTTTAATTAAATAATCATCTCCTCCAGCTTTTAATCCTTTCACTTTATCATCTACTTCTCCTAAAGCAGAAAGAAATAAAACAGGAGTAAAAATATTATCTTTTCTAAGTTGTTTTACAATTGATATACCATCTATACTAGGAAGCATTCTATCTAATAAAATTATATCATGTTCTTCTAAATATGCTGCTTCTAGTCCTTTGCTTCCATCATTAAAATCATCAATTATATGCCCATTTTCTCTGAGACCTTTTTTAATAAAGGTTGATAATGACTTATCATCTTCAATCAATAATATTTTCATTTTATATAAATCTCATATTTATTAAATATTAACATTTTATATATTTATCAGCAACATAGGAGAAAATAGGATAAAATATATAATATTCAAACAATTTGTGGCCATTGGGCAGTTTGTAAGTTTATTTCTAATTTTTTATTTTTTCTGATAATTTCTAATGATATTAATTCATTAACATTAATTTTACTTATTATCTTTATTAAATCTTTAACACCATTAATTTTTTTATTATTTATACCAATAATTATATCACCAATTCGTAAATCATATTTCGTAGCCGGACTATCTTTACTTATATTAGTAATTATAACAGCTCCATAGTAGTTAGTTAGATCAATAGCTTTTAACATATTTTCATTTAATGCTTGTAAATTTACTCCAATCCACGATCTTTTTACGTAACCATATTTTTTAATATCTTCTATACTTTTTTTAACTTCGTTAGAAGGAATAGAAAAAGCTAGACCTATATTTCCTCCTGAGGGTGAAATTATAGCGGTATTTACTCCAATAACTTTTCCTTCCATATTAAAGGTTGGTCCTCCCGAATTTCCTTTATTTATTGCTGCATCTAACTGAATAAAGTTATCATATGGTGTCATATTAATATCTCTGTTTAAAGCAGATATTATGCCTGTGGTTACCGTATCACCCAGTCCATAAGGGTTACCTATAGCAACAATATAATCTCCTACTTCTATTTTTGATGAGTCTGCAAACTCTACAAAAGAAAACAACTTATCAGAATTAATTTTTAATAAAGCAATATCAATTTTATGATCATAACCTATAAGTTGAGCATCATATATCTTTGAATTTAAGTAAACTTTTATGTTTTTAGAATCTTTTATGACATGGTAATTTGTAACTATATAACCTTCTTGACTAATAATAAAACCTGAACCTGAAATAGGAGTATTAGTGTTAGAATTACTTTTAATATTCTTAATAGATACTACTGCGTCTTTTACATCTTTAATTAAAGGAGCGATGGTAGTAATGTTATTAGCATAGGTAATATTTAATGAAAAATAGGTTAGTATTAATAAACTAATAATTAATATTTTTTTCAATTTTAAGTATCCTTTTT
>PAYS01000008.1 GCA_002715265.1 Candidatus Pelagibacterales bacterium | reverse complement strand
TAAAAATACTGAAAATAATGAAATTTTAGAGGCTTTTAAAAAATTAGATTTACCTATAGGTGCAAGTTTGGTAGAGATTAAGAAAAAATATAAAAAATTAGTTAAAAAGCATCATCCCGATGCGAATTTAAACGGTAATGCATCAAATAATAAATTAATTGAAATTAACAAGGCTTATAAAATTTTGATAGATAATAACATAGAATAAACTTTGGAAAAATATTATGGATATTAATGAAGACATAAATAAAAATAGAAATTTACCCGATACTACAATAAATACTAAAAGCACGTTTAATATAAGTAAAAGCATAGACGTACCAGCTTATTCTGAACCCGACCGATATGTTCCTGCAATTGATCCTGGATATCATTTTGATGAAGAAACTACTTTAGCTATTTTAGCTGGTTTTACACATAATAGGAGAGTTTTAATTCAAGGACTACACGGAACAGGAAAGTCAACTCATATAGAACAAGTTGCAGCAAGATTAAATTGGAGATGTATAAGAATCAACTTAGATAGCCATGTAAGCAGAATAGATCTAATTGGAAAAGATGCTATAGTTTTACAAGACGGAAAACAAATAACAACTTTTAAAGAAGGAATTCTTCCATGGGCAATTCAATCCCCCACAGCATTAGTATTTGATGAATACGATGCAGGACGACCAGATGTGATGTTTGTAATACAAAGAATTTTAGAAGCTGAGGGCAAGTTAACTCTTTTAGATCAAAGTAAAGTAATTAGTCCTCATCAAAATTTTAGATTGTTTGGAACCGCAAATACCGTTGGATTAGGAGATACATCTGGTCTATACCACGGAACACAACAAATAAATCAAGGTCAAATGGATAGATGGAACATCGTTAGCGCTTTAAATTATTTACCAGAAAAAATAGAATTCAAAATTATACAGTCTAAAATTAAAAAGCATAAAAAAGGCTTTCTAAAAGATGAAGATATTAGCAACATGGTCAAACTTGCTAACTTATCGAGAAACGGATTTAAAAATGGTGATTTATCAACGGTAATGTCTCCTAGAACAGTTATTACTTGGGCTGAAAATAGTATTATTTTTGAAGATATTGCTTACGGTTTTAAAACGAGTTTTTTAAATAAATGCGATGAAACAGAAAGAGGCACTCTTAGCGAATATTTTCAAAGATGTTTTGGCTCTCTTCTTCCCGATGATTGGTTGAATACAATTTCAGAAAATATAATTAATAATGACTAATAAAAAAAATATAATTGAAAACTTCAAACAATCTATATCTTCAACTGTAAAAGCTATTTCAAAAAATAAAGATCTTAATATTTATTTTGGCAAAAATACAGAAAAAAAAGATGATAATCAAATTAATTTACCCTTACCTAGTGTTCATTTAGAAGATATGGAAAAAAATGAAATTAGGGGATTAGCTGATAGCATAGCCTTAAAATTTAAATACCACGATGAAAAGACTCATATATCTAAAAAACCAAAATCTAAAAGTGGAGATAGTATTTTTACAGCAATCGAAGAATCAAGATATGAATCACTTGGTATTATAGAATTTACTGGAATAAAAAATAATATAAAAAATAATATTTTAAAAAAATATAAAAATAATTCCTTATCAAATAATATCAAACAAGAAGAAGTTGCTTTTGAAGATGCGATTAAAATTATTATGCAAGAAAATTTAACTGATCAAATATTTGATAAAGATATAAATAAAATTGGTAATGCTTGGAGAGATGAATTAGAACCTATTATTAAAGAAAATATAAATGATCTAAAAGAAAACATAAATAATCAGGACAAATTTTCTAAATTATCATTAAATTTAGTTGAACAACTTGAATCAATTCAAGCCCAAACTGAAATTGATGAAGATGAAAATAATGAAGATGAAAATACTGAAAATGATCAAGAAAATGAAAATAATGAGAATAACGAAGAAAATCAAAATTTAGATAAGAAAGATGATACAAGCACCGAAGAAGAACTCTCTAGTGAAAGTGAAGATACTCAAACTGAAATAATAGATGATGAAAACAGTGATTCGGAAAATAGTAGAGAAGCTAACCCATTTTACATTCCTCCTAAAGAAAATAAAGAACCATTTAACTATAACGCATATACTCGAAAATTTGATGAAACAATTAATGCTCAAGAATTATGTGACATAGAGGAATTATCTAGATTAAGACAAAATTTAGACAAACAAATAGATAATATGGATAATATTATTTCTAAATTAGCTAATAGATTACAAAGAAAATTAATGGCTCAGCAAAATAGATGGTGGGAATTCAATTTAGAAGAAGGAATTTTAGATTCTGCAAGATTACCTAGAATTATTATAAATCCCCATCAATCATTGTCTTATAAAAAGGAATTAGAATCAGAATTTAAAGATACTATTGTTACTTTATTAATAGATAATTCAGGTTCTATGAGAGGCAGACCAATAACGGTAGCCGCTCTAAGTGCAGATATATTAGCCAGAACGCTTGAAAGATGTGGTGTTAAAGTAGAAATACTCGGATTTACTACTAGATCTTGGAAAGGAGGTAAAGCAAGAGATGAATGGATTAGAAATGGTAGACCTGCAAATCCTGGAAGACTAAATGAAATTAGACATATTATATATAAAAATGCTAACTCACCTTGGAGAAGATCAAAAACAAATTTAGGTTTAATGTTAAGAGAAGGTATTTTAAAAGAAAATATTGATGGAGAAGCTATTGAGTGGGCAAGTAATAGATTAAATAAAAGACATGAAAATAGAAAAATATTAATGGTTATTTCTGATGGCGCCCCTGTTGATGATTCTACTTTGAGCACAAATTCTGGAAGTTACCTAGATAAACATTTAAGATATATAATTAAAAATATTGAAACCAACTCAAATATTGAATTACTTGCAATTGGTATAGGACATGATGTAACTCGATATTATAAACAAGCCTTAACAATTATAGAGGTAGACCAATTGGGCGGTGCAATAACAAATCAATTAGCACTTTTATTTGATAAAAAAAAACAAACTAGACTTAGAGCATCTTAAGATTTAGCTGCTTCTTTTTTTTCTATTAATTTTTTATAATGACATGCAGAAGTTGATAAATCTTTTTCATAGGCTGAAATAAGAAACTTATCTATTCCCCCTTTTTTTTCAACAGTTCTAATTGCACTAGAAGACACTCTAAATTTTATAGTTTTTTCTAATACTTCGCTGAAGAGAGAAATATTTTGCAGATTAGGAAGAAAACGCCTACGCGTTCTATTTTTAGCATGACTAACATTATTTCCAGTCATGACTTTTTTTCCTGTTAATTCGCATACTCTTGACATAAGAACACCCTCTAATTAATTAAACATGTTAATAAAACTACAATTAAGATCAGTCAAGAAATCTTTTTATTTTATATCACTTTTATCTGGTCTTTGTTCAATTAACCCTATTATTCTTCTTGCTGCATCTGTAATATTAGTTCCTGGGCCAAATATTGCATCCACTCCAGCTTCCTCTAATTTTTCATAATCTTCTTGAGGAATAACTCCACCAGCAATAATTAGTATATTTTTATTTAGTATATTTTTAATGTATTGAATCATCTCAGGAATTAACGTTAAGTGGCCTCCAGCCAAACTAGAAGCTCCTACTACATCTGGCATATATAATTTTACCATTTGAGCAGATTCTTCTGGTGTTTGAAACAAAGGACCCACCTTTACATCAAAACCTAAATCTTCATAAGCACTTGCAACTACATGCGCTCCTCTATCATGTCCATCTTGACCTAATTTAACTATTAAAATTCTAGGTTTCCTATTATTTTTGTTTACAAAATCATCTATTGTTTTTTTTACAAATATATAATTATCATTTTTATTTAATTCATTTCCATAAACGCCAGTTACCCCTGAATAACTAGCTTCATGACGACTAAATACTTTCTCTAATGCAGAAGATATTTCTCCAACCGTAGCCCTATTTCTTGCTGCTTCTACTGATAATTCTAGTAAATTACTGGAATGATTTTTTGCTCCCTCTGATAATTTATTTAATGATTCAGTAACTTTCTGATCATCTCTATTATTTTTTAACTTTATCAAACTTTTAATTTGTAATTCTCTGACCTCATTATTATCAACTTTTAAAACATCAAACTTTGAATCTTCATTAGCTTTATATTTATTAACACCAACAACAGTAATATCTCCTGAATCAATGCCTGCTTGCCTTCTTGCAGCAGATTCTTCTATCATACTTTTTGGAATACCTTTTTCCACAGCTTTCGTCATTCCACCTAATTTTTCTATTTCATCAATTAGCTTTTCAGCAGATGAAATCAGCCTGCCAGTTAATGCTTCCAGATAATACGAACCTGCTAAAGGATCAACGGTTTTTGTAATACCAGTTTCTTCATTTAAAATTAATTGTGTATTTCTAGCTATTCTTGCTGAAAAATCTGTAGGTAAAGCAACAGCTTCATCAAAAGCATTAGTATGTAAAGATTGAGTTCCTCCCATTACTGCAGCCATTGCTTCTATTGTAGTTCTTACTACGTTATTATAAGGATCTTGTTCTGTTAAGGATACACCTGAAGTCTGACAATGAGTTCGTAACATCATGGACTTAATATTGTTAGGCTTAAAATGTTTTTTCATTAAATTTGCCCAGAGCCACCTAGCTGCTCTTAATTTTGCTATTTCCATAAAAAAATTCATTCCTATAGCAAAAAAGAAAGATAACCTCGGAGCAAAGTCATCAACCTGCAATCCTTTATTTATAGCTGCTCGTACATATTCTATTCCGTCGGCTATAGTAAATGCAAGTTCTTGAACTTGATTTGCCCCAGCCTCCTGCATGTGATAACCACTAATAGATATAGAATTAAATGAAGGCATATGCTTAGCAGTATACTCAATAATATCAGAAACAATCTTCATAGATTCCTTTGGAGGATATATATAAGTGTTTCTAACCATAAATTCTTTCAAAATATCATTTTGAATTGTACCCTTTAATTGCTTTGCCTTTACACCTTGTTCTTCTGCCGCGACTATATAATTAGCCAATACAGGAAGAACTGCACCATTCATTGTCATAGATACGGACATTTTATCTAAAGGTATCTCATCAAACAATAATTTCATATCTTCTACTGAATCAATTGCTACTCCTGACATACCAACATCTCCAGAGACTCTAGGATGGTCACTATCGTAGCCTCTATGAGTAGCAAGATCAAATGCGACAGACAATCCCATTTGTCCTGCTGCTAAATTTTTTTTGTAAAATTCATTTGATTCTTTAGCTGTAGAAAAACCAGCATATTGTCTTATTGTCCATGGTCTTCCAGCATACATAGTTGCTTTAGGACCTCTTAAAAAAGGAGAAAAACCAGGTAAACTATGTAGATGATCCAATCCTTTTAAATCATTCTCAGTATATAAAGGCTGAATATCAATGCCTTCAGGAGTAGTCCAAATTAAACTATCAGAATTTTTTCCTTTTAATTCCTTAGATGCTAGATTTTTCCACTCCTCTAAAGTCCTAGAAAATTTAGACTCCATAAATTTATAGCCTTTCTAGTTTATTTTAATTATCTTTTACCCAAGGAACTTTAATAAATGGAATGCCCTCTTTTTTTAATTCTTTCTCTTCCTTAGAAGTAGCACTTCCTCTAATTGGTTTATCCTTTTTTTTACCTTTATAAATCATTCTAGCTTCTTTAGCAAAATCCTTACCTACATCAGTCGTATTTTTTTCAATTAATTTATTTAAAGTTCTAATTTTAGTTTTAAGTTCATTTTCACTAATATTTATATTGTTTGATTTTGAAATATTTTTTTCTATGTTAGCTCGTTTAACTGCAGGAGCCATTAATGCTCTAGATACATTCTTTGTTGAACAAATTGGACAAGTAACTAATCCCTGTTTTTGTTGTTCTTCAAAACCATCTGAACTAGGAAACCACCCTTCAAACAAATGGCCTTTATCACATCTCAGATCATATTTAATCAATACATTTTCCTAAACTATTAATTACTATTAATAATAAACAATTTTTTATATCTTTAAAAAATCATATATATATTATATTAAATATGAAAAAAAAACTAAATTCTATAGTTAAAAATCAATTTGGTACTGTATCTCCATGGATAAAAAATAATTTATGTAGAGATCAAAAAAGAAATAAAATTTTACTTGATATTGCTTCAGGTAATGGAAGACACAGTCTATTTGCTTCTTCGTTAGGTTATCAAGTAATTTCAGCAGATTTAAAATTAGAAAAACTATATATAATAAAAAACAATAATCAAAACTTAACTATAAATATTGATTTTGAAACTAAATTTAATTGGCCATTTAAAGATAATATTTTTGATGTAATTATAGTAACTAATTACTTACATAGAGCTTTATTTAAAAATATTTTTAATGGACTTAAAAAAAATGGAATATTAATATATGAAACATTTTCTATTGAAAATATTCAATTTGGCAAACCAGAAAACCCAGATTTTTTATTAAAACCACAAGAACTTTTGCAATTAGCAAGAAAATACCATATGAAAATTATAAATTATGAAGAATTAATTACAAATTTTCCAAAAAATAAAGCTGTACAAAGGATATGCACTAAAAAACTATGATCGCCAGGTAGACCTGATTTTTTGTGATAAAGATACATCTATATTTGCATATATTATGCCTGTATAATTATTAGCTACTTTTAACACTCTACCCCAAGGGTCTACTATCATAGAGTGACCCCAGGTATTTCTTTTTCCATAATGATTTCCTATTTGGGCAGGGGCTAAAACCCAACATGATGTTTCTATAGCCCTTGATCTTAGCAAAACCTCCCAATGTGCTTTACCTGTATCCACCGTAAAAGCTGATGGAATAGTGATGATGTTAACTCCTCTTTTAACTAACTTGCTATATAATTCTGGAAACCTGATATCATAACAAATACTTAAACCAAAATTTCCCAAATTAGACTCAACATTAACTATTCTTTCACCCGGAAAATAGCTATCAGATTCTCTATATATCTCTTTTTTAGAAACCATAACATCAAACATATGTATTTTATCATACTTTCCTATTATTTCTCCCATATGATTAATAAAATAGGACCTATTAACCATTTTTGACTTTTCATTTTTAGTTTTAAGAACCGCAATTGAACCTAATAAAACTGAAATACTATATTTCTTCGCATAATCTTTCGCTTTTTTTAAAACTAGATGATTTTTTTCTGAAGTTGCATGAGCTTTCATCATTTTACCTGGGCCCATATAGCCACAATTTTCAGGAAAAAGTACGATATCAGCTTTTTTACTTTTTGCCTTTACAATACATTCAGTAATATGGTTTATATTTTTTTGAATATCAGGGACTGAAGTCATTTGCACCAAAGCAACTTTCATTCTATTCCTTCACTTTTCAATATATTTTCTAGATGGCCTTCATTATTCAATTTATATAAATCATCCCATCCTCCTATATGCTTATTACCAATAAATATTTGTGGAACTGTCATTCTTCCTCCTGACAAGTTAATCATTTCATCTTTTTTTTCTGGCTGTTCAAAAATATTTATTTCCTTAAATTTAATATTTTTTTCTTTAAGCAAACCTTTCGCTCTATCGCAAAAGCCACACAATATGCCAGTATAAACTATTACACTAGACAATTTTATACTCCCTTCAAAAAATTATCTTTATACTAATAAATAAATGTTAGTATATATATACTATGTCAAATTATAAAACCAAAAATTCAATTCCCATAATATTTGATAGAAAGAAAATACTATATAAAAATTTTGACAAAATTAAGTTATATAAAAATATAGCTCACGAAATATCCCAGCGATTAAATGAAACAACTTTTTCATATAATTATGGCATAGAAATAAACTCAAAAAGTAATGAAGCTCATAGTATTATAAATAAATCAAATAAAATAAATAATTTATATAGAACAAGTTTACATAGTAAAAATTTAACTAAAAATTTAGATATAGTATGTGATGAAGAATTATTACCCTTAAAAAACAATGGCTTTAATCTAATATTTTCAATACTTGGTCTTAATTTAATAAATGACTTACCAGGAACTTTAAAACAGATTCACGATGCGTTAAAACCTAATGGTTTATTTATAGCTACCTTTTGGGGACAAGGTACATTAATCCCTCTTTCAGAAAGTTTAGCTTACGCAGATGAAAAAATATTAGGAGGCTTATACCAAAGAACTTACCCTTTCTGTGATATAAAAACATTAGGAAACCTTATGCAACGTGCAGGTTTTAATAACCCTGTAGCAGATGTCGAAAAAATAATTTACTCATATAAAAATATTATTGAAATTATTTATGATATAAGAAGATTAAGTGAAAAAAATATATTATCTGCAAGAAAAAAATCATTTACGCCTAAATCAATCTTTAAAGAAGCAGAAAAATATCTTTATAGTAAACATTCTGAAAACTCAGAAATAAAAATACCTTATAATATAGTTTTTGTGTCAGGGTGGAAAAAATAATTATTTCTTAATCAATTCTATCATAGGTTTAATTAGTGGGATATCTGCGTCAATTACTTTTAGGTTATTTAGAGATTCTTCATCACAAAACATTATTTTCTGTTCATCATTTGCTTTAATCATACCTTTCCATTTTCTAGATATATATATAGGCATTAGGATAAAAAAATCTTCATATTCATGAGTAATAAAAGAAAAGGTAGTCAAACTATTTTTATCTAATTTAATATTTAATTCCTCCTGGATTTCTCTTAATAGCGCTATTTCAGGAGTTTCATATAATTCAATCTTACCCCCTGGCAATTCCCAATAACCGCCAAAATTTTTATTTTTTGGTCTTTCTTGCATAAGAATTTGTTTATTTTTATTAATTATAACAACTGAAACAACTAGTATTAATGGTTTTTTTTATCAGTCATAAAAAAAGACTACCATATTTTTATAAATCATGGATAGATATTAATATGAAACTATTTTATGTTATTTTTATAATATTTAATATTATTAACATCAATCCCGTTAGCTCTAATACTAACATAATTCTGTCGTGCAAAGGTGTACAATGGCTTAATAGCAAAACAATTTATGCTGAGTGGGAAGTGATTAAAAGAATACCAAAATACAAAGTAATTTTTTATATAGATGACAAAATAAAAGTTGCTAAGTTTTCAATAAGAAAGGGAAATGCGGGAACTATTATAGGATTGGGAGGTTGGGACCTTAAAACAGGCGAAAAAAGTTCTCTGTCAATTACATATTCCTTAACTACTAAAATTTTTAAAGTAAAAAGTCGCTATAATAATTTAAGAATTGAGGGAAAATGTTTAGGCGATTTTCAATTATGACCTATAATCAGCATTTATACTTATATAATCATGCGTCAAATCACAAGTCCACACAGCAGCTTCCATATTACCTATTCCTAGATCCACAACTATAGAAATTTCCTTACTTTTCATTTTTGTTGCCACTACTTTTTCATTGTAATTTTTTACTAAAGACCCATTCTTGGTAATTTTTTCTCCACAAATTTTAATAGATAGTAAATCTTGTTTTATATTTACGGGAGATTTTCCTATTGCCATAATTATCCTACCCCAATTTGGGTCCTCACCAGCAACAGCTGTTTTTACTAATGGAGAATTAGCAATTGATAATGCAATAGTTTTTGCATCTTTATAAGTTTTTGCTGATTTGATTTTTATAGAAATAATTTTTTTAGCACCTTCACCATCGGCAACTATCTGCTTTGCTAAATTTATAGAAACTTTATCCAAAGCTTTAGTAAATTTTTGTACACTTTTATCATTTTTATTAGAAACCAGTTTAACGTTATTTTTTTTAGGTACTGAGAATAATATACATGTATCCGACGTAGAAGTATCTCCATCAACAGTTATAGAATTAAAAGATACTTCGATACTTTGTTTAAATAAATCAGTTAATAATCTTTTTTCTAATGGAAAGTCTGTAAATATAAAGCTTAACATAGTTCCCATATTAGGATAGATCATCCCAGACCCTTTAGCTATTCCAATAATTTTGTACTTTTTGCCACCATATTGAAAGTAGGATACTGCCCCTTTTGCAAAAGTATCCGTCGTACATATGGACTCAGCAATTTCTTTCCAAGAATTATTTTTTTTTATATCTAATTTTAAAATCGCATCAGTAATAATTTTTGAATCTAATTTCTCTCCAATTACCCCAGTAGAACAAACGTAAATTTCTTTTTTACTAAAATTAAATAATTTTGAAATGGCATTTACAGTATTTTTAACTGTTTCTATTCCTTCTTTTCCTGTATGTGCATTTGCATTTCCAGAATTTACTAATAAGGCTCTGGCTTTTCCAATATTTCTAATTTTTTTACACCACATTACAGGAGCAGAAGGTGTTTTTGAATTGGTTACAACACACGCTACATTTACGCTATTAGAAATTAAAATTAACATTGTATCTAATTTATTTTTTTTTCTAATTCCTGCATGCATAGCATACAAATTTACTCCCAATATATTAGGCAATTTGGGAAAACTTTTTGGTGCAAGTAGAGATTTTTTTATTATTTTTGACAATTCTTCTGTCTTTCCTTTTATTTAATTATAGTATAGAAAATTAATAAATTATATTATACCAAATAATTAATAGCGTGATGAGAAATTAATACTATATAATTAATAAAAATAAAATACTGGAAGTATAAAATGCTTAATAATTTAGCAAAAAAAATATTTGGAACCCCTAATGATAGATACATTAAAAAAATTAGTGTAATAGTTGAAGAAATAAATAAACTTGAAGATAGTATGAAAATACTATCAGATAGTGATTTAAAAAATAATACTTCCAAATTAAAAAAAGTATTCGAAAAAGAAAAACAATTAGACGCTATACTACCAGAAGCATTTGCTACTGTAAGAGAAGCATCCAAAAGAGTTTTAGGTCAAAGACATTATGATGCTCAGTTAGTAGGTGGAATAACTCTCCATCAAGGTAAAATTGCTGAAATGAAAACCGGAGAAGGAAAAACTTTGGTTGCAACCTTGCCCGCATATTTAAATGCATTAACAGGTAATGGAGTACATATAGTTACAGTTAATGATTATTTAGCAAGCAGAGATAGCGAATGGATGGGTCAAATATATAAATTTCTTGATTTAAGTGTTGGATGTGTCATTCCTGATTTAGAGGATGAAAAAAGGAAAGAAGCCTATAAATGTGATATTTTATATGCAACCAATAATGAGTTAGGCTTTGACTTTCTTAGAGATAATATGAAGTTTTCCTTTGAACAAATGGTGCAAAGACCATTTAATTTTGCAATTGTAGACGAAGTAGACTCAATTCTAATTGATGAAGCTAGAACTCCACTAATAATTTCTGGCCCCACAGAGGATAATTCTTCTCTTTACAGAGAAATAAATACAATAGTTCCATTGATAAAAGATGACGATATAGAAATAGATGAGAAAACAAAAGGTGTTACCTTAACTGAAACAGGAAATGAAAATGTTGAAAAAATTTTAAAGAATAAAAATTTACTAAAGGGTGATAATTTATATAGTCCTGAGAACGTTAGTATTGTTCATCATGTTAATCAAGCAATTAGGGCAAACAGACTATTTGAAAAAGATACAGATTATATTGTAAATCAAGAAAAAGTTGTAATTATTGATGAATTTACGGGAAGAATGATGGAAGGCAGAAGATATTCTGATGGTCTTCACCAAGCTTTAGAGGCGAAAGAAAACGTGAATATCAAAAATGAAAATCAAACTTTAGCTTCTATCACATTTCAGAATTATTTTAGAATGTATCCAAAATTATCTGGTATGACAGGAACTGCAACTACTGAAGCGGCAGAATTTACAGAAATCTACAATCTAGAAGTAATATCAATTCCTACTCATAAAAAAATGATCAGAATTGACCATAATGATGAAGTATATAGAACAGCTGATGAAAAATGGACCAGTGTTATAAATAGTATTAAAAACGCAAATATAAAAAAACAACCAGTATTAGTAGGAACTACTAGTATAGAAAAATCTGAAATGCTATCCAACTTACTCAAAAAACAAAAAATTAAACATAATATTTTAAATGCAAGGAACCATAAAGAAGAAGCTAACATAATTGCTCAAGCAGGAGAGCCGGGAGCGGTAACTATTGCAACAAATATGGCAGGAAGAGGAACAGATATACAATTAGGAGGAAACTTAGAGGTTATAAATAAAAATCTAGAAGTTACTGAAAAGAATAAAGAGAATCATAATAGAAATAAAGAAGTAGCCTTAAATAATGGAGGGTTATTTGTCATTGGAACGGAAAGACACGAGAGTAGAAGAACGGACAACCAATTAAGAGGTAGGTCTGGAAGACAGGGAGATCCAGGAGAGTCTAAATTTTTTCTTTCACTTGAAGATGATCTTATGAGAATTTTTGGGACTGAAAAACTAGATAGTGTTCTGGTAAAACTTGGATTAAAGAATGGAGAAGCTATAACACATCCTTGGGTTAATAGAGCTCTCCAAAAAGCACAACAAAAAGTTGAAGGAAGAAATTTTGAAATAAGAAAAAATCTTTTACGCTTTGATGACGTTATGAATGACCAAAGAAAAGAAATTTTTGAACAACGAAAGGACTTAATGCGGGATGATAGTATTTCAGAATTTTTACAAGATATAAGAAATGATATCATAGAAGAAATTATTAATACTAATATACCTGAAAAAGCTTATGTTGAGCAATGGAACATTAACGGCTTAACCAATGAATGCAAAAAATTAGGATTAAATGTTGATATTAAGGAATGGTCACAAAAAGACGGTATTACTGAAAAAGAAGTTAAGGAATTAGTAAAAAAAGAAGCAGAAAGTAAAATTCAAGAAAAAATTAATGTATTTGGTGAAGAGAATATAATAAAAATTGAAAAACAAATAATGCTTCAAGTTGTTGACCAAAACTGGAAAGAACATTTATTACAATTAGACCAATTAAGACAAGGTATTGGCTTAAGAGCTTATGCTCAAAGAGATCCACTAAATGAGTATAAAAGTGAAGCATTTAATTTATTTCATGAAATGTTGAACAATATAAGAAATCAAGTAACTGCTATTTTATTAAATATAGAGTTAGTTTCAGATATACCAGAAAGAAAAGAGCAAAAAACAACTCTTGTTAAAGAATCAGTCAATCAAACAGAAAACAATAATACTAAAAAAAACCAACCCATAAGATCAAAAAAAGTTGGAAGAAATGAAATGTGTCCTTGCGGATCAGGAAAAAAATATAAACACTGCTATGGCACACCCAGTTGCAAACTTACTTCTTAGACAACGATAATATATAATTTATAGGAGTATTTCTAGTTAATCTCCAGGTATTTGATATTGGGCTCCAGGTCATACCCTTTATATTGTTAATTTCATAAGTATATTTTTCAAAAATAGCTCTTAACTGTTCTGGAGTAATAAATTTTTTATAATCATGAGTTCCTTTGGGAATTTTTTTTATAATGTTCTCAGCAATTTCAATTACAAAAAATTTTGATAATATAGTCCTATTTATAGTGGATAAAATTATAATACCATCATTCTTCAATAATTTGATAATTAGCTCACAAAAATGTTCTACATTATTTACATGTTCCAACAATTCTAATGCTACAATAACATCATATTTTTTCTTTAATTTTATTAAATTTTCTATATCCATACACTTGTAATTAATCTTTAGTCCCATTCTTTTTGAATGTAATTTAGCTATATTAATCAAATTTTCAGATTCATCTATACCAGTTACGTTCCCTCCCAATCTACATAAGGGCTCACTTGCAATTCCTCCGCCACATCCTAGATCTAAGATATCTAGATCATTTAAAATTTTATGTTTATTCTTAATTTGAAACTTATTTGTTAATTCTTCAAGAATAAATTTAGTTCTTATTTCTGACATAGAATGTAAAAATGACATACTGCCCTCTTCATCCCACCATTCATCAGCAAGACTATTAAATAACTTTATTTCTTTATTATCTGTGGTATTTAAAGGCATATGCAAACCATATATAAATAATATTAATAAAAAACTATATTGCGACTTTTAATAAGTCAAAGTATGAATATAATTAATATAAGACTTTTAAAGAATATTTAAATGCCAAGGTAAAATAAATGCTAAAAATAGTTCAAAAATTTGGTGGTACATCGGTTGGAAGTATTTCCAAAATAAAACAAATATGCAAGCTGATAGCAAAAGAATATAAAAATAATAATCAAGTAGTTGTAGTATCATCAGCTATGTCTGGCGAAACAAATAAATTAGTTAATCTTGCAGAAAACTTTAATATTACATCTAATAAATATGAATACGATATGATCGTTTCAACAGGTGAACAAATTTCTATTTCTTTAATAAGTATGGCTTTAAAAGAAATGAATATTCCTGCAAAACCGTTATTAGGATGGCAAGTTCCAATATTATGCAGTCCTGATCCTAGTAAAGCTAAAATACTTAAAATTAATAAAAAAATGTTAAATAATTTATTAAATAAAAAAATCATCCCTGTTATAGCAGGGTTCCAAGGATTGGACTCTAATAATAATATAGTTACTTTGGGTAGAGGAGGCTCTGACACTTCTGCAGTTGCAATAGCTGCTTCTATTTCTGCAGACAGATGTGATATTTATACGGATGTAGATGGTGTATACACCTGCGATCCAAGACTTGTTCCAAAAGCAAAGAAAATTAATAAAATTAGCTATGAAGAAATGCTTGAATTTGCATCTTTAGGAGCCAAAGTTTTACAAACTCGATCAGTAGAAATGGCTATGAGATACAATGTATTAGTTCAAGTTTTATCTAATAATGGAAAACAAAAAGGTACATTTTTAACAAAAGAGGATAAAAAAATGGAAAATGAATTAGTAAGCGGAGTGGCTTATAGCAAAGAAGAAGCAAATATTACTTTAATTAATATATCCGATACTCCGGGCGTAGCGTCAAAAATTTTTACTCCCCTTAGTGAAGCTAATATCAACGTAGATATGATTGTTCAAACAGGGTCTGAAGATGGAAAAAATATCAATTTTACATATACGGTATCAAGAAAAGACCTCAAAGAGTGTCTTTCTATAATGAATGACAATAAAAATAATATTGGTTTTAAAAAAATTATTACTAATTCTAAATTAGCAAAAATTTCAATAATAGGTTTAGGAATGAGAACTCATACAGGAGTAGCAAATAAAATGTTTACTGCCCTTGCAGCTAAAAATATAAATATACATGTTATATCAACTTCAGAAATCAAGATCAGTGTATTAATAGATGAGCAGTTAACAAGTAAAGCTCTAAAAGCACTTCATAGCTCTTTTAAGTTAGACAAGAATTAATAATATTAAACTATTTACATATGAAAAATAAAAATATTTTATACATTGAAGATCAGACTTTTTTTCAAGAATTTATAAAAAATATAATTATTGCTAGAGAGTCAAAAAATTTTACTCAAAAACAAGCATCCGCCTTACTAAATATAAATATTAGCATTATTATTAATTTGGAAAGCGGTGATTTAGACAAATTAGAGAATAATGTGTTTGTTTTAGGACATATAAAAACTTATCTAAAATGGCTAAATATAGAATATCAATTATTTTTTCAAAAGATTAANTCAAAAAANATCCACATANATGAAAAAAAAGATAAATTAAAAATTTTANCAAAATTCTCATTAAANTTAAAAATTAAATNTNGNAAAATAANTATTTTAACCACTTTAATANTCTTTTCTTTTATATCTTCTGCTATAATAATTTCTTTATGGATATTAACCAGTAATAAAAATTCAAAATATTTAAATGAAAATACTAAAGTATATGAAAATATTGGTAATATGAAAATAAAAGAAATAGAAAATATAGAAGAAAAAAAAATTGATATATATGAAATAAATAACAATACAGTTAATAATTCAAATATTGATAAAGAAAATAATGACATAANAATTGATGAAGCTNTTAATATTAAAACTATAAAAATAATTGCAATAAATGATAGTTGGATAGAAATCCAAAATAAAAATGGTAAAATAATTATAAGTAAAATACTTAAAAAGAATGAAAATATAAAAATAGATTATGAAAAAGAATTAAAATTACTAACTGGTAATGCAGGAGGAATTAATATAGAGATTAATAATACAGTTATCAAAACTTTAGGAAAAGATGGTGAAGTAAAAAGAGATATTTCTTTAAATTATATTGATTTATTAAAATTTAATAAATGAGCATATTATGAATATTAGGCCTTATAGAAACATTATTAGAAAAAGAACAAAAACTATTATGGTAGGAAATGTACCCGTAGGTGGAGGAAACCCTATTACAGTTCAAACAATGACTAATACTATTACCTCAAACTCATCTGAAACTATTAAGCAAATTAATAAAGTAGCTGAGGCAGGAGCAGATTTAGTAAGAGTTTCATGTCCAGATGAAGATTCAACGAAAGCTCTAAAAACTATAATTAATGAGGTAAAAATACCAGTTATTGCAGATATACATTTTCATTATAAAAGAGCCATAGAGGCAGCGGAAGCTGGAGCAGCATGCCTAAGATTAAATCCTGGAAATATAGGTTCTTCCGAAAGAATTAAATCAGTTATTCAAGCTGCTAAAGATAATAATACGTCAATTAGAATAGGCGTTAACGCAGGCTCTTTAGAAAAAAAATTATTAGAAAAATATAAATCTCCTTGTCCAGAAGCTCTTATAGAAAGTGCTTTAACAAACATAAAAATTTTAGAAGATAATAATTTTACTAACTTTAAGATAAGCGTTAAAGCCTCAGACATATTTTTAGCTGTTAGTGCCTATGAAGGACTTTCTAAATTATGTGATTACCCTCTTCATATAGGGATTACGGAAGCTGGTAGTTTACAATATGGAACTATTCAGTCTTCTATAGGTTTAGGAAAACTTCTATGGTCTGGTATAGGAGACACCATCAGGGTATCATTATCAGCTGACCCAGTAGAAGAAGTTAAGGCTGGCTTTCAAATTCTAAAATCTCTAGGTATAAGAAATAGAGGAGTTACAATAATATCTTGCCCTTCATGTGCTAGACAAAATTTTGATGTTATAAATAGTGTCAAAATTATAGAAAAAAGACTTGAACACATAAAAGAAACTATATCTATTTCTATTATAGGATGTGTTGTAAATGGTCCTGGTGAAGCTAAACAAACTAATATTGGTATTACGGGGGGTGGAAATAAATTCCATCAAGTATATGTTAATGGAAATAAAAGTCATAGAATAGAACAAGAAAGATTTGTTGACCATGTGGTTAATTTAACCGAAGAATATATTAAAAAAGTTAAATATGATGACTAATAAATTACAACCAGTTAGAGGAACTCATGACCACTTGCCTCAAGATATGCAAGTGTTTAACCATATTATTGAAANAGCTCAAAATATATCCCTTAGATANGGNTTTAAACCATTTTCTACNCCTATTTTTGAATTTTCAGAAGTATTTAAAAAAACCTTAGGAGATGGTTCAGATATCGTAACAAAAGAAATGTACACATTTAAAGATAAAGGAGAGGAGGAAATTACTCTAAGACCAGAAGGTACAGCAGGTATAATAAGAGCTATTATTTCCAATGGCTTAACTCATGAAATGCCACTCAAAGTATTTTACAATGGACCAATGTTCCGATATGAAAGGCCACAAAAAGGACGTTTAAGACAATTTCATCAAATAGGAGTTGAACTTGTAGGAGCTCAAAATGAATTAGCGGACACNGAGGTAATATCCTGTGGTAATAGATTATTAAAAGAACTAAATATCGAAAAGAACATAGAGTTACAAATTAATAGCTTAGGAAATATATCGGATAGAAAAATATATATTCAAAATTTATTAGAATATCTAAATTCATATAAAAATAAGCTTTCNAANGATAGNCTAAATAGACTAGATAAAAACCCNCTAAGGATACTTGACTCTAAAAACCAAGAAGATATAGATGTTTTAAAAAATGCACCTATTATTTCAGATTATTTAAACGAATCTTCTAAAAATAAATTTATTAATATTCAACAAAACCTAAAATCACTAGGTATTTCGTTTAATTTAAATCCTAAATTGGTAAGAGGNCTNGATTATTACAATGATTTAACTTTTGAATTTGTCACTAACGCATTAGGCTCTCAAGGAGCCGTTATTGCTGGTGGAAGGTATGATGGATTAATGAAACAAATGGGGGGTCCAGACTTACCAGGAATAGGATGGGCTGCCGGCCTAGAAAGAATTAGTTTGTTAACTAAAATTAGTGAAATAAAAAATAATCTAGTTACAGTTATACCTTTGGGTTCAAATAGTGAAAATTTTTGCTTAAACTTAACAGAAAACCTTAGATTAGAAAAAATACAAGTAAATATGGGTTACTCTGGAAACCTTAAAAAAAGGCTTCAAAATGCAAATAAAAGTAATTCTGATTATGCAGTTATAATTGGAGATGAAGAACTTGAAAAAAATCAAGCAATTGTCAAAAATTTAATAAACGGAAATCAAGAAAACATAAATTTAAATAATATTGTAANCCATCTAAAAAAAATATTGAATTTATTATGATACCTGTTTTAAAAAATAGACTTGAAGAAATACAAAACAAATTCTTAGAAATTGAATCTAAGCTACTTGACACAACAATTGATCCTAAACAAAGATTAATTCTTTCTAAAGAGCATGCTGAACTGTCTCCTATTGTAGAATCAATAAATAGTTTTAATACATGTATAAAAGATATAAAAGATGTAAATGAAATTTTAGAAGAAGAAAATTTAGATCAATCTTTAAAACAAGAAGCGATTAAGGAACTTAATAACTTAAAAAAAAACTTAGACATTATAAGTGAACAAACTCAAAAACTTCTTATTCCCAAAGACCCTGACGACAATAGAGACGCTATAATTGAAATTAGAGCAGGNACTGGAGGAGATGAAGCCGCTTTATTTGGTAGCAACTTATTAAGAATGTATATTCGTTTTGCCGAAATGCAAAANTGGAAAATAGAAATATTATCTCTATCTGAAAATGATATAGGAGGAACCAAAGAAGCCTCAGCAAAAATATCTGGTAATAATGTATTTGGAAAACTAAAATATGAAAGTGGCGTACATCGTGTACAAAGAATTCCTGCGACTGAAACACAAGGTCGAATTCATACTTCAGCGGCTACAGTTGCCATCCTTCCAGTCGTAGAAGAAGTAGATATAAATATTAAAAATTCTGATTTAAGAATAGATACATATCGGGCTCAAGGTGCAGGTGGACAACATGTAAACAAAACAGATAGTGCTGTTAGAATCACCCATATTCCTAGTGGAACAGTAACGCAATGCCAAGATGATAAATCACAGCACAAAAATAAAGCAAAAGCTTTAGAAATGTTAAGATCTAAATTATACCAAAATGAAAAAGATACTAGAGATGCCGAAATTAGTGAAAAAAGGAAATCTTTAGTTGGTTCAGGAGATAGATCAGAAAGAATTAGAACATATAATTTTCCTCAAGACAGAATAACCGATCACAGAATACAATTATCTTTAAATAGAATAGAAGAAATATTAGATGGCACTAGATTAATAGAAATAATAGACCCGTTAATTACTCAAGATGAAAGTGATAGGCTAACTCAATTAACAGAGAATAAATAAATTTATAATGATATTNTCTAAAATACTGGATGAAGGAAGTCAATTACTTAAAAAATCAAATATTGGTGATCCAANTAGAGAAGCAAAGTTGTTAATATNCCATGCATTAAAAATTAANGAACATGAAATAATTAGCAAACCAAACAAAATTATTAGTGAAAAAGAAATTCAAATAATTAANAAACTTCTAGTTAAAAGAGCTAAAAANGAACCCTATGCCTATATAATTAATAAAAANTACTTTTTTGATATGCAATTTTACGTAAATAAAAATGTTCTCATACCTAGACCTGAAACAGAAAATATAATTGAAAATGTCCTAAAAAACAGAGATAAAAATAAAGCTCTAAATATATTAGACTTAGGAACAGGATCAGGTGCTATTTTATTGACTTTATTAAATCATCTGCCATATGCTTATGGTATAGGAGTTGATATTTCTTTTGAAGCTCTTCGAGTAGCAAAAATAAATACTGATAAATATAATTTAAGCAACAGATGTTCTTTAATTAATGGTAATTGGGGAAAATCTCTAAAATCAAATTGCTTTGATGTTTTGATATGCAACCCTCCTTATATAGATGAAAATTNTCTTCACAACTTAGATAATGAAGTAAAAAAATATGAGCCCATTATTGCCTTAAATGGAGGAAAAGACGGGTTAGAAAAATTTTCTAATTTATTACCTTCTGCATATAACTGTCTAAAAAATAATGGAAATGCTTATTTTGAAATTGGATTTGACCAATCAAATAAAGCGCAAAGTTTGTTAAAAAAAAATAAATTTGAAATTAAAAATATTATTAAAGATATATCAGGTTTTGAAAGAATTATAAAAACAGTAAAAAAATAATATTTAATAAAAATAAAAAAACACTTGGCATATAGATTTATATGATTAGAATGGAGATTTCTAAGAATTTTGTACTTTATACATTATTAATTTTACTTAGAAACTTCCTATTTTTAATTAGTAATAACATTGAATTATTAGTGTTAAAAATAATTGTATAGGTAGTATTTTATTAAATAATAAAAAGGATATAATATGAGAGTGTCTACTACTCCCAAAAGAAATAAAAATAGAAATAACGGCTCAAGACGACATAACAATATATCTAGTAATAATTATCAAGGTAATGGTAAAGATACTAAAATAAAAGGCAATGCCATACAAGTTCACGAAAAATATCAGTCTCTTGCGAGAGATGCCATATCATCGGGTGATATAATTAAAGCTGAATACTATTATCAACACGCAGAACATTATCATAGAGTTCATAAAACCTCTCAATCAAATATAAATGAAAAAAATAATAGAAAACAAAAAGACATAAAAACAAATAAAGATAATGAAGAGATCATTGACGCAAAAGATAATAAAGATATTTCTAAATTAGAAAGCAATGAAATTAATTCAGAAAATAATATTGAATTAAAATAATTTAAAACTCTAAAATGTTATGAATCATTCCATAACTTATCCATCTTATCCCTTTCTGAAATAAATGATTCTAAATTCTTATCTTTTAATTTTAAACCTTTAGGCATTCTTATTTTTAGAGGGTTAACTTGCTTGCCTCTAAATATAATTTCATAATGTAAGTGCGGTCCTGTGGACCTACCTGTAGAACCCACATAACCAATTACATCACCTTGCTTAACCCTCCTACCCTTCTTAATAAATTTCGCAAACCTTTCCAAATGAGCATAAGCAGTTTTATAATCAGAATTATGTCTTATTCTAATATAATTACCATATCCTCCATTTCGCCTCGCTGTTTCAACTATTCCATCACCTGCAGCATAAACGGGAGTATTCCTTGATGCTCCAAAATCTACACCTTTATGCATTTTTGTATATCCTAATATAGGGTGCTTCCTTTTGCCAAAATTTGAGGTTATTCTGGCTCCATCCAAAGGTGTTCTCATTAACGCTTTTCTTACACTATTTCCTTCGAAATCAAAGTAATCAAATAAACCATGATTATATTCATACCTATATAGTGATAACCTTTCTCCTCCTAATATCAAGACTGCGCTTCTGATTGGACCATTTCTAACTAAATCTCCATTTTGGTTATTATGGGACTCATATAATACTTCAAAACCATCTCCTTTTTTTATCTCTCTCTGAAAATCTACGTCAAAAGAATAAATCCTAACCATTTCCATTAAAACTGATGCAGGTAAACCTGCATTTTTAGCCGCTAAATATAAACTTGATTCAATTTCTCCATAAGATTTTTTAAAAGTAAAAGAAGTAGATTGTTCATATCTATTTATCAAATATTTTTCCTGTTTTTTAAAAACTTCAATAGATCTGATTTTATCTAATTCTATGCTTATACCTCTGATATCTTCTTTATCATTTTTATCTACATATACTTTTATTCTTTGTTTTGCCCTAAGTTTTTTAGGATTAAAAACTTTTTTTAACTCAGAAACAAAATCTAATATATTTTTTTCTGCAATTTTCATATTTAAAAATGCATGAGACATCGTATCTCCTTTTTTAAAAGTAAATATTTTAACGTTATACTTATACGGCTCAATTAAACTGATATTTGTCCATTCTTTTACCTTATCTGAAGAGCTTATTATAGTTGGAAAAGATGTCACTAAAGCTGCTAATTCTGCTTTTGCTTTATTTTTTGAATACTTGCTTACTGTATAATTATCATTGTCCCGTTTAATGAGAAATCCCTTATTTCTAGCTTTTTCAATAAAGAAACCTTTTAAAGGTTCAGTATCATTTCCTAAAGCTATAATAATAGAACTACCAGCTCTTAATAAATTTGGATCCATTTCCTTAGATAATATATTGAGAGCTTTATTTATATTTTTTCTACTTTCTCCTGAAGCTAATAACCTTGAAATTAATGAATCACCTTTTTCTATTCTTCCTTCAATTAAATTAGCATTTATAAATAAATCGTCTTCATCCATGTATTCGGAGAATTGTTTATTCTCTTTTAAATCATTGCTTTCAGCTTTTTCATCAGAAATTTTTAATGATTCCTCTATTGGGATATATTTTAAATTAGAAACAGTTTTTTTTGCTGATTCTATAGTGATCTTTTTAGCCAAATATTTATTCTGATTAATTTTTGTTACAATAACTGCTGTTTTACTTGATATAGTTACAGCAAAAACTTTAACCCTGTGATCTTTAGGAAAAATTACTGAAAACCCCACCATTATTTTTTTAGGATCAAACACTGTTGAAAAAGCAGCGACAGCTTCTCTTGCTTCTTTATTATTCCAACCAACTGATTTTAACTGGCCTAATATAGTATCTCCCTTAATAACCTTCTTTTCATTAATAGCTATATCGTTCGATTTTTTTGAACCTTCAATTGCTAATAAATGACGAAATACACCAAAATCATCTCTTTGCACTAAAAATATTTTTCCTTGCATAACTAATGTGACTTTATCTAAATAAGAGTCATTATTTTGATTCTTATAAAAAAGATTAATACTATCTTTAGGCCTTAATTTTCTTAAATCTACTATAGGAGATAATGCCGTAATAATATTTTGTAAATCTTGAAAAGACACTCCTGCGTTGGTTAAAATTTTTGAAAAATTATCTCCTTTTTTAACTATAAAATCATATTCCCCTGGTTTAGGTTTAAATTCTTCTCCATTAACTATAGCATTTATAATATTTAAAAAGATTGGTTCGCTTAGTCTATCTGATATTATCTTATCATTTTTATTCCATGCTAATACAGTCATTCCCTTAAGAAGGGGTACAGCAACAGCAATTAAATCTCTACTATTTTTTTTAAAATAAAAATTTACCTCTTGACCTTCTGGTATTTTTCTTAAATCTAGTCTTCTTTTTAATGCATCAATATATATATTTGATTGGTAATTACTAATATTTAGTTCTCTAAAAACTTTATAAAAAGTGTCTCCTTTTTCAATTTTAATAATAAGTCTTTCTTCGGCAAAAGAGTTAAAAGAAATAAAAAAACACAGAAATATAAACAATACTTTATAAAACCAAGCATATATAGAAACATTATAAGTATTAAATTTCATAAACATTATCTTATCTTATCAACTAAACTATTAATTGCATCAATTAAAGTCTCTCTCATGGGACCAGTATTTGAGGTATGCCCCGCATCATCTACAAAAATTAAATTTGCATCTTTCCATTTTTCTGCAATATTAAAAGCGTTTATAGGAGGACATAATAAATCGTATCTACCTTGTACAATTATCCCTGGAATTCCATTTAGTTTATAAGCGTTTCTTAATAATTGATTATCTTCTAAAAAAAAATTATTTTTTATGAAATGCCACTCAATATAAGGTGTATTGGGTTTTAACATATTTTCACCAAAAAATTTCTTATTAAAGCTTTCTGGAATTTTATTTTTTTCACCATCCACCTGAGAAAGTACAGACTCATAATTAGCCCAAATTAAAGCAGCTAACTCAGAGCTAAATTTATCTTTTGAATCTAATTTACTTCCATAAAAATTTATTGCATTTGAGCCAAAATTATCCTTGATTGCTAAATTATTCCATGAATCCCATAAATCAGGCCTAAATAATTTTGCTGAATTAGTAAATGCCCATTCTATTTCATTTTTAGTTCCTAAAAATACTGAACGAACCACCATACCAATAATATTCTTGGGATAAATTTGTGCATATGCTAAGGCGAGAGTTGATCCCCAACTACCCCCTACTACCATCCATTTGTTTATTTTTAATTTTTTTCTAATCTTCTCTATATCATTAATAATAAAACTAGTAGTATTATTAATTAGTCCTCTTTTAGGAAGAGATTTTCCTGCTCCTCTTTGATCAATAAAAACAACTTTAATTTTTTTAAAGTTAAACAGATCCCTATGGCTTTTTTGACAACCACTTCCGGGTCCCCCATGTAAAAATACAATCGGTAGACCATCTGGATCTCCCACAACCTCATAATATATTTCATGTCCATCATTAGTTTTTAAACTGGAAACTTCATAAGCTTCAGGAAAATTATTATCTTGTATCATAGACATTTTTAGCTTCCTTACTTGCATTAATTAATAACTTCTAGTAAATAGTAATGAAGATAACAATAATTATTTTAATAATTATAAAAGTCAAATAAAGATATATAGGATTTTCAATATGAAAAAAGATACGCATCCTGATTACCATGAGATTACTGTTATAATGACAGATGGATCAGAATTTAAAACAAAGTCGACTTATGGTAAAGCTGGAGACAAACTTAAACTAGATATAGACCCTAAATCACATCCAGCTTGGACTGGTGGTCCTGCTGTAGTTAGGGATGATGTAGGACAAGTAGCTAAATTTAATAAACGTTTTGCTGGTCTTAAAATTTAGTTCTTTTCTTCTATTAATTTACAAGCTGAATATATTTTTTTAGGAATATTAACCACCTTTTTTTGTTGGTACCTATCGACATAAACATGTACAAAATATCCTACTGCGCAAGGATCATTTTCTCCAACTTTAAATATTCCAATTTCATATTGAACACTTGAATTTCCAAGTCTTTTTATAACAATACCTACATCTATGATTTCAGGATAACTTATTGATTTGAAATAACGACATCTTATTTCAGGAGTAACTCCAATAAAATCTGAATTAAGAGGATCAAAACCTGCTTTTTTAATTAAAAAATAATTTACGACTGTATCAAAAATAGAATTATATATTCGATTATTAATATGCCCATAAAAATCATTATCTCCCCACCTAGTTGAATAAGTATGCCACCATTTGTAATCTTCACGGCATCTTGTTTCAGGAGGCCATATTATTTCTTTATTATTACTCAAAACTTATCATCCTTTAAAAAAACTTTTAGCTTTAGTCAAAGCTGCAATCTTAGATTTTTTGATGCTTTTTACTCGTGAAATTTCTTCATCTAATTTTAATAAATAGATATCTAAATCATCAATTGAAAAATTATCAAGATTTTCACCTACTTCATAAGATTTCTTTTTAATTAAATTTTCTTCTTCATCCATTTTTTGCTCGCCAATATTTACTTCTTATTTTATTACATTTTTATTATATTCTTAAATGTATAATAAAGGATATCAAAAATGAAAAATTTATTTAATGAAGAAATGGAATGTATAGAAATATTAGATTACGGAGGTCCAGAGAAACTTCAATTAACAAAAAGACAAATTCCTGAAATTAAAGAGGGAGAAGTTTTAATTAAAGTTCATGCAGCTGGAGTAAATAGACCAGATATTATGCAAAGACAAGGATTATACCCTCCGCCTCCAGGTGCTAGCGATATTCCTGGTTTAGAAATATCAGGAGAAATAGTATCTATAAATTCAAGTTTAAAAAATTTTAAAATTGGTGACAAAGTATGTGCACTAGTATCTGGTGGAGGCTATGCTACTTATTGTGTTGCTCCTGAAAAACAAATATTACCAATACCTAAAGGTTTAACTTATATTGAAGCAGCCGGAATTCCTGAAACATTTTTTACTGTTTGGACTAATGTATTTGAAAGAGGTAAGCTCCAAAAAGGAGATAAAATTTTAATTCATGGTGGAGCAAGTGGTATAGGAACTACAGCAATACAACTAGCAAAAGTATTTGGTGCTGAAGTTATTACAACTGTAGGATCTGACTCAAAAATAAATAAAACAAAACAATTAGGAGCAAATTTATCTATAAACTATAAAACTAATGATTTTGTTAAAGTTATTAATGAATATACGAATAATAAAGGAGTTAATGTAATTTTAGATATTGTTGGGGCCAATTATTTTGAAAGGAATTGCAAAATTTTATCAAAAAATGGAAAGCTCATAATTATAGCTTTTCAGGGAGGGTTTGAAAAAAAAATAAATATGCTCCCAATTTTAACTAAATGGCTGACTATAACTGGCTCTACTTTAAGGCCAAGATCAGTTGAAGAAAAAGGTAATATAGCAGATCAATTATATAAAAAAGTTTGGCCAATTATTGAAAAAAAGTTAGTAATGCCTCAAATATATGGTACTTACAATCTTAAAGATGCAAATAAAGCGCATGCTGCAATTGAAGCTAGTGATCATATAGGGAAAATTATACTTACTAATACTTAATTATTTGATTAAAATAACTTTTAAAAACTGGAGATAAAAATATGCCTTTGCCATTAATGCCACAAGCAACAGCTATTTGGCTAATAGAAAATACAACACTTTCCTTTGAACAAGTTGCCGATTTTTGTGGGCTTCATGTACTAGAAGTTCAAGGAATAGCTGATGAAGAAGTCGCAGCAGGAATTAAAGCTAAAAATCCAATTGCAAGTGGCGAGTTAACTTTAGAAGATATAAAAAAATGTGAAAAAGATACAAAAAAGAGACTGTCTATAGCTATTTCAAAGGCAAAACTATCTACCAAAGCAAAAAAATCTCCTAGATACACACCTTTATCTCGAAGACAAGATAGACCTAATGCAATAGCTTGGCTTATAAAATTTCATCCTGAAGTCTCTGACGGACAAATTTCCAAATTAATTGGTACAACCAAATTTACTATAAATCAAATAAGAGAAAGAACTCATTGGAATATAGCTAACGTATCTCCAAAAGATCCAGTTATGTTAGGTTTATGTAAACAACTTGATTTAACAGCAGTAATTGAAAAAGCTCGTCGTTCATCCAGATGGAAAGAAATGCAAAATGAATCAACTTCAAATAAAGAATTAGATAAAAGTGGTATGCAATATGGACTAGTAAAAAAAGAAGACCATATAGATGATGAACAATCTAATCAAGAGCAAGAAAATGTTAACCAAATTTTTGAGAATTTATCAGAGTCTAATAATAATTAATTACGAAAGTAATTCTATTGATACTTAATAAACACAAAATAGAAAATATACTAGAATCTATTTCTCAAATAAAAGTATTAGTTATTGGAGATATAATGCTAGACGACTACGTATTCGGTAAAGTTGAAAGAACTTCGCCTGAAGCTCCTATTCCTATACTTAAAAATATTAGTCAAAAATCTATAATTGGAGGTGCAGGTAATGTATTAAATAATTTATCTGCATTAAATGTTAAAACCTCTTTTATTTCAGTAGTGGGCAAAGATCAACCAGCTAGAGAAATAATCAAACAAGTAAATAAATTAAAAAATATTGAATATGCGCTCTTAAACGATACGGAAAGAAAAACTACAGTAAAAACTAGATATATTGCTGATGGTCAACAAATATTTAGATCTGATGAAGAGTCAGTTTCAAAATTATCGCCTAAAATTAAAACAAAATTTTTTAATTATTTTAAATTATTTTTAAAACAATCTGACATCGTAATATTTTCAGATTATGACAAAGGTATACTTATGGATGATTTTTGTCAAAAACTAATAAGATTCGCTAATAAATGTAAAAAAAATGTCATAGTTGATCCAAAAGGAAATAATTTTTCTAAATACCGTGGATCCTATTTCATTACTCCAAATACTAAAGAAATTTTTAAAGCAACTAAAGTATTACCAAATAAAGAAAAAAATATTCAAGAAGCAGGAAATATAATTATAAATAAAAAATGGTCTAAAAATGTCTTATTAACCAGGGGTTCAGAAGGCCTATCTATTATTGGAAAAAATAAAATATCTCATTTAGAGGCAGAAACCCATGAAGTTTTCGATGTTACTGGTGCTGGAGACACTGTAATATCTTTATTTTCTGCAGCGCTAGCAGCAAATTATTCTAATGTAGATGCAGCAAATTTTGCTAATATTGGTGCGGGAATAGTAATAAAAAAATTAGGAACTAGCGTAGTGACTATCCCAGAACTAAAAAATGCATTTTCGAATAATAACTTAAACTTTAAAATTAATGATAAAATTGAAATAAAGAAAAAAATTCGAATTTGGAAAGAAAAAAACTTTAAAATTGGCTTTACTAATGGATGTTTTGATTTAATCCATTCTGGGCATATTGATCTGCTTAGTAAAGCAGCCCAAAAATGTGATAAACTGATAGTTGCCTTAAATACTGATTCTTCAATTAAAAAAATTAAGGGTGAAACAAGACCAATACTTGATTTAAAGTCTCGCATAAAACTAATTGCGGCTTTAGAAGTAGTAGATATGGTTACGAGCTTTAATGAAACCACACCATTAAATTTAATAAAAGCATTTAAACCAGATTTTCTCATTAAAGGAGCTGATTATAAAATTAATGAAGTAATAGGCGGAAACTATGTTAAGAGCTATGGTGGAAAAGTCATAAGAATAAAACTTACTAAAAATCAAAGTACTTCAAATTTAATAGAAAAAATTAAAAATAATAAGCAAAAATATTGAAAAGCAACCAATCTATAAAAGCCCCAGGTTTAAAATATATAATCTTAATGTTTTTATTTATTGGTTTATCAATTTTAATTTATATTTATTGGTATTTTCAGGTATCGGAAAATTCTAAAAATTATTTAATAAATTATAAAGAAAAATTAAGTCATCAAGATATTAAAATTGAATGGGCTGAAATTGAAACTAAGGGTTTTCCATATAGAATTGAGCAGAATATTAATGATATAAAAATTAAATTTAATGATCATATTATAGAATCAAAAAATATAAAATTTATAAACCAGCCATGGAATTTTAGGCATTTTCTAATCAAACTTGAAAATAATATTAACTTGCAAAATAAAGACCAATCTATAAAAATATTGAATGAAAACCTAATTAGCTCGCTAATAATAGAAAAAGATTTAACTAAAAGATTATCTATTCAAAGCAATTTATTAAATATACTTTTTAGAGATATTTCAATAAAATTATTAATGCCAGAATTTCATTTTAGAAGCACCAATAAAGAAAATATCGAAGCATTTATATCTGCAAATACCTTATTAATTAATGACTTAAATAGCATGCAAATTGATAAGATAATTATTGAAGCAGATATTTTAAATACTAATAACTTAAATAATCAAAGTTTAATAAGTTGGTCAATCATGAATGGCGGAATAGATATTAAAAATTTTACTTTTATTATAAATAACAACCCATTATATTTTAACGGGTTTTTAGGCTTAGACAAAAACTCAGAAATCTTAAGTTCAATATCTTTAAAAGGAGAAGGTGTAGAAGACCTCTTAAAGATTATGAAAAAGAAAAATATAATAAATTCTGATATTTATAAAGCGAGTAATTTAATAATTAAAACAATAAATATATCATCGAAATTAATAGATAAAGAACCAACATACTCTTTAAATAGCCAAAATGGTGAACTATACTTTATGAATATTAAGCTATTAAAATTGGTAGATTTAAAAAAGTATTTTTTAAATTAGTCCTGTTTTGCTGAAATTATTCCTTTTCTTATGGTTCTGGTTTTAGTAAATAATTTTTCTAATGCCTCCCCATCTTGCCACCTTATACTTTTTTGTAATGCAGTTAAATCTTCGATAAAACGACCTAACATTTCTAATACAGCATCTCCATTGTTTAAAAATACATCTCTCCACATTATAGGATCAGAAGCTGCTATACGTGTAAAATCTCTGAATCCGCCAGCTGAATATTTTATAACCTCTGTTTTCAGATGATCCTCTAACTCTGCTACAGTCCCTACTATTGAATATGCAACTAAGTGAGGTATATGAGAAGTTATAGCTAGAACTCGATCATGATATTCTGCATCCATTAAAGTTACTGACATACCAGCTTTTTTCCATAAATAACTTACTTTGTTAATAGAATCTTTTTTTGTATCTTTAGTGGGTGTTAGAATACACCAATGTCCTTTAAACAACTTTTCAAAACCTGCCTCTGGTCCTGATTTTTCTGTACCAGCAATTGGGTGTCCTGGAACAAATTCTACACCTTTAGGTAATAAAGGGATAATTGAATCTATTATAGACTTTTTTATAGACCCCACATCAGTCAATATAGCTCCTTGTTTGATACTGCCAGAGCATTCTTTGATTATATTTTCCATAGCTCCTACAGGTACACCAAGTACTATTAAATCGGCATTCCTTACAGCATTATTTAAATCATCAGCAACCTCATCTACAATATTTAATTTTTTAATTTTAGTACGAGTTTCTTCAGTTCTTGAATACGCTATTATTTTCTTTGCTAAAGAATTATTTTTAACTATTCTTGCCAAAGAAGAGTTTATTAACCCAAAACCTATGAAAGATATTTGTTTAAATTGTTTTTCCATCGTATTTAATTTCTTTCTTTATTATTCATTGAGACTGCACCTATAATTTTTAACTCAATCAAACTTTTAACTGAATTTTTCTTTATATCATTCAAATTTTTTAAAGCATCTTTTTGCGAAACACTGTTTTTAGCAAAAAGAATTATTACTTCTTTATTTGTTTTAGAGGCTTTAGCTAAAATTAAATAATTATTTATCGAAAGATATTTATCAAATGATATCTCATAAACATTTTTTATTAATGTAATATATATCACCTTATTATGTTTTGAAAATTCTAAAGCCTGAGAACTTAAAATATACCCCTTTGTATCTTCGTATAAATTATCATATAAATTTCCAATTATATTTACACTATTAATGCTTAAAAGATTTTGCCACCAATTATTTTTATTACTTGGTAAAGGTAAAACTAAAATATGATTCACATCATTAGGTAAAATGCTAATAGACTTTTTAATATTGGTAATTTTATTATAATCCATAGTAATACCAAAATAATCCTTTACCAAAACTTCTAATTTAGAAACATATGATACTTTTAAATTTCCTTGCATAGAAATATATGCTCCGATCATTGTACGCCATATTTTTAATAAAACTTCTTTAGGAAATTCGCCACTATGCCTGTTAAGTAAAGCCATTAACACTTCATGTTCTCTTGCAGGCCTATAAATTATTGAGTTTCCTTTAGTATTTTTTGATTTTTCAAAAGCTATATTTTTAACATAAATAGATCGTTGCATAATAAGCTTATGTATTTTTTGATCAATTACATCTATTTTATTACGGATAAAATTTAAATTATCTACTTTATTCAGCTCACTTTTCTTAACAATTTTCTTATTTTTATCTTTACTTTTAGACTTTATAGGAGGCATAACCTTATCCATAAATAATATAAAATACTTAATTTATATATTTATATATTATAATTATAAAAATAACCATTATGATTAATTATTATATATACTAAATAATAAATATCGTCTGTAAGAAAAAATATTAAAGGAAAATATTATTAATAATACTAATATGAAAATAAGCAAAACTCTTGGACCTGTAAAATTAAAATTAGAGGGAGGCCAAACCTTAAATTCAGCTAATATTGCATATGAAACATGGGGAAAGTTAAATAATGAAAAATCAAATGCAATACTAGTATGTCATGCATTAACTGGTGATCAATTTGCTACAGAAATTAACCCTATTACAAAAAGAAATGGATGGTGGGAGAACTTAATTGGTCCTAATAACATTTTGGATACTAATAAATATTTTATTATATGTTCCAATGTTTTAGGTGGTTGTATGGGAACAACAGGACCATCTTCAATAAACTCAGATACTGGCAAGGAATATGCCATGAATTTTCCAATATTTACTATAAAAGATATGGTTAATTTACAATTAAAACTAATTGATTTTTTGAAAATAGATCAATTATTTTCTGTGATAGGTGGGTCAATGGGAGGCATGCAAGTATTAGAATGGGCTGCTACATATCCTGAAAGAATATATTCTGCAATACCTATAGCAACTTCATTTAGACACTCAGCTCAAAATATTGCTTTTCATGAAGTTGGAAGGCAAGCCATAATGAATGATCCTAACTGGCATAAAGGTAATTATCAAACTAGTACAGAAAAAAAACCAAAACATGGATTATCAGTTGCTAGAATGATTGCACATATTACTTATTTATCAGAAGGTGCCTTTCAAAAAAAGTTTGGTAGAGATATGCAAAATAAAGTATTATCTTGGGGTTTTGATGCTGATTTTCAAGTTGAAAGTTATTTAAGACACCAAGGATATGCTTTTGTGGAAAGATTTGATGCAAACTCCGTTCTTTATATAACAAGAGCAATGGATTACTTCGATCTTTCTAAACAATTTAAAGGAGGTTTAGTTGAAGCAT
>PAYS01000007.1 GCA_002715265.1 Candidatus Pelagibacterales bacterium | reverse complement strand
TAAAAAATAATAATTTTTTAATAGAATTTAATAAAAGAATATTAAATATTTATACTTTTTTTCCTATTATAGGAATTGGAACAATAATAATTTTAATAGGTTATTTAGGAATTGAATTTGGTATAGGGTTTTCTAAAGAAGTCATATTAATAATTTTAATATTTTTATTAATAGGGATATTTGCAATTTATAATTTTTACTATTTAAATTACCTTAGAGCATTTTTTATAGCTTCTATAGGTACTATTTTAGCTATAAATTTATTTATGCTATTTGTTCCCAATCAAACACAAAAAATTTGGATTTCTGAACGTATATATGAAGAGATAGAAAATAAAAATTTAAATCATTCATCAATATTATTTGGGTATTCCGAACCTTCTTTAGTCTATAGATTGGGCTCAAAGACAAAAATTGCAGGAAATACCATAGATGTAATAAATTTTATAAATAATCATAAGGTAGATTATATAATTATAGAAAATCAATATTTAGATGAATTTAAAATTTTATCAAAAAAAAATAATATAAACTTTAAAAATATTTCAAAAACTATAAGCGGTTTTAATTATTCAAAAGGTAAAAATGTTGAAATTTATATAATTAGCTTAATTTTATAAATTAATTAAAAATAATCTTTGTAATAGAGAATTTATAATTTATAATTACTTTTCTGATAATTTTTTAAGATAATGTAGGAGAGAGAATATGTTGCCAGAGCTGTCACCAAAAGTTGTTGATCTAATTGAACGAGTTAGCAAATTTATGGATGAAAATATATATCCAAATGAGGACAAAATTGAGGCAGAAATTGCTGAAGGTGATAGATGGCAACCTTCACAAATACTAGAAGGTATTAAAGCAAAAGCTAAATCTGAAGGTTTATGGAATTTGTTTTTACCAGAAAGTGATCGTGGAGCAGGTCTTACAAATTATGAATATGCTCATTTATGTGAAATGATGGGAAGAACGCAATTTGGGCCTGAAGCATTTAACTGTTCTGCGCCTGATACAGGGAACATGGAGACTTTAGAAAGATATGCCTCAGATGAGGTAAAAGAAGAATGGTTAGTACCTTTATTGGAAGGTAAAATCAGGTCTGCATTTGCCATGACAGAGCCTGCGGTGGCTTCATCAGATGCTACCAATATAGAGTCACAAATAATTAGAGATGGTGATGAATATGTAATTAATGGAAGAAAATGGTGGACATCTGGAGCAAATGATCCAAGATGTAAAGTATTTATTTTCATGGGTAAATCAGACCCTAAAAACCCTGATAGACATAAACAACAGTCAATGATAGTTGTGCCATCAGACTCAAAAGGAGTTAAAATATTGCGTCATTTACCTGTTTTTGGATTTGATGATGCTCCACATGGTCATGCTGAGGTTTTATTTGAAGATGTGAGAGTCCCAGCAAAAAATATGTTGTTAGGTGAAGGAAGAGGGTTTGAAATAGCTCAAGGAAGATTAGGTCCAGGAAGAATTCATCATTGTATGAGACAAATTGGTGTTGCAGAAGTAGCATTAGAAAAAATGTGTAAAAGAACTAAACAAAGAGTTGCTTTTGGTAAACCTGTTTCTGAACAAACTGTTACGCAAGAGAGAATAGCTGAAGCTAGAATAATGATAGATTCTTGTAGATTTCTTACTTTACATGCCGCTCATAAAATGGATGTTCATGGTAATAAAGAAGCTAGAAAAGAAATCGCTATGATTAAAGTAGCCGCTCCAAATATGACGTGTAAGATTGTTGATTGGGCTATTCAAGCACATGGAGCTGGAGGAGTTTCAAATGATTTTGGTTTATCAAGAATGTATGCTCATTCTCGTACTCTGAGACTTGCTGACGGTCCTGATGAAGTTCATAGAAATCAAATAGCAAGATTAGAATTAAAACGTCATAATTAATGGTTTGCTAAATGTCTGTCTTTAATTATAAGTTTAAAATTGAAGATTATAAAGTAAAAGATTCTCATAGATTTAATGAGAAAAATTTATCTGATTTTTTGTCTAATAAACTTACAGAATTTTCTTCAATTAAAGCGGTAGGTCAGTTTAATGTAGGTCAGTCAAATCCTACATTCATAATTGAGTCGTCTGAAGGTAAAAGATATGTTATGAGAAAAAAGCCTCCAGGAGATTTATTGCCTTCAGCTCACGCAGTTGATAGAGAATTTAAAGTTCAAAAAGCCTTATATGAATCAGATGTGCCTGTAGCGAAAATGTACTTATATTGTGATGATGAGTCTATTATTGGAACTTCTTTTTATATTATGGAATATATAGAAGGAAGAGTTTTGGAAGACACTAAATTATCTGGCTTTGAAGTGGAGGAAAGAAAAGCAATTTATGATTCTATGAATAAATCTTTAGCAGCACTTCATAATGTAGATATTAAAAAAGTAGGATTAGAAGATTTTGGTAGGCCTGGTAGTTATTTTACTCGACAAATTAAAAGATGGTCTAATCAGTGGGAATTATCTAAACAACATGATATGCCAGAAATGCCATTATTGAAAGAATGGTTAATTGAAAATATTCCTGATAATGATCAAACAACTATTGTTCATGGAGACTATAGACTTGGTAATTTGATATATGATTTAAATGAGCCAAAGGTAATTGCTGTTTTAGATTGGGAGCTTTCTACATTAGGACATCCACTTGCTGATTTAGGATATAACTTGATGCACCATGTACAACCTACTAATCTTTTTAGCGGCTTAAAAGGTTTAAATTTAAAGGAATTAGGAATACCTGATATAAATACATATGTAAAAAATTATTGTGATAGAGTAAATAGGGATTTTATTGATCCTACTTTTTATATAGTTTTTTCTTTGTATAGAAATGTAGCTATTTTAGAAGGTGTTTTAGCTAGAGGTAGAGCAGGAAATGCTTCTTCTTCGCTGGCAGAAGAACGTGGGGCACTAGGACCCGTATTAGCGAAACTTTCATGGAATCTAGTTAAAGAAAATAATTTAGATTAAGTTTATTTATATTTTTCTCTATATCTGAGATTATCTCTGTTAAGATCTGAAATTTTTGAGCATCCCATTAACTTCATATCTCTTTCAATTTCATTTCTAAAATTTGATAACGCTTTTTCTACAGCAGGTTGTCCTCCAGCACCTAATGCGTAAAGGTAGAATTTTCCACCAGAACAGCATTTAGCTCCTACAGACAAAGCTTTTAGTACATGAGTTCCTCTTTGAATTCCCCCATCACAAATTACATCTATTTTGTCACCTACAGCATCAACGATTTCTTCTAGTTGATCAAAAGGGGCTCTAGATCCATCTAATTGTCTACCTCCATGGTTGGATACCATAATAGCAGTAGCACCAATATCAACAGCTTTTTTTGCATCTTCAACACTCATAATACCTTTAAGACAAAAATGTTTACCCCATTTTTTATTAATTTCTTCTGCATCTTTCCAGTTCATATTTTGATCCAGCATTTTTGTAAAATAATCTCCTACTGAAATAGCAATATTTGTTCCTGCATTAACAAATTTAGATAGTTGAGGTAAATCAAATTTCTCATGAGTAAAATAGTTGAAAGCCCACATAGGATGTATAGCAAAACTTATAAGACTATTTAGTGTAAGTTTTGGTGGACTAGTAAAACCTGTATGTAAGTCTCTTTCTCTATTGCCACCTGTAATTGTATCAACTGTTAAAGCAATAGCTTCGTAATTAGCTTCTTTACATAATTCTATCATATGGTTATTAAGTCCTTTATCTTTATGATAATAAAGTTGAAATAATTTTGGGCTTGAAATTTCTTTATGCATTCTCATTATGTCTACTGTTCCTAAAGATGATAATCCAGACCACGTTCCAAATTTTTCGCAGGCTCTAGCAACTGCTAACTCTCCTTCGTGATGAAATAAGCGCTGTAAAGCTGTAGGTGAACAGTATAAAGGCATTTCAATTTTTTGCCCCATTACTGTAACCGACATATCTATATCTTTAACACCTGCTAATACATTAGGAACTAAGTCACAGTCATCGTAAGCTGCAGTATTTCTGTCTTTAGTAATTTCATCATCTGCACCACCATCAATATAATGAAATATTGGGCCAGGTAATTTTTTTTTAGCCAAGTTTCTAAAATCTTTTGTATTATGACAATTTTTTACACTACCAAAAAACATTCAAATTTTTCCTTCATCTTTTTTTATATACATAAGCTATAATTAAAAAAAAACCAATAACTATTAGCGAGGAGCCATTCTCAAAGATCCATCAAGTCTTATCGTCTCCCCATTTAACATTTCATTTTCAAATATATGTTTAACAAGATCAGCATATTCTGCAGGCTTGCCTAACCTATGTGGATGTAAAGTAGAATCAATTAAAGAATTTTTAGCCTCTTCAGGTAATCCTGCTAATAAGGGAGTTTCAAATAAGCCTGGTGCGATGGTATTAACTCTAATACATTGTCTTGCTAGTTCTCTTGCAATAGGAAGAGTCATTCCAACTATTCCTCCTTTAGAAGCAGAGTAAGCAGCTTGTCCAATTTGTCCATCATAAGCAGCAATTGAGGCAGTATTAATTATTACTCCCCTACTTGAATTATTTTCCAAAATATTATTTTGCATTAGGTTAGCGCCAGCTTTTAAAGTGTTAAATGTTCCAATTAAATTTACATTTATTATTTTTGAAAATAAATTTAAAGGACAAGTTCCATCTTTATTAAGAACCTTACTAGGGCTTCCAATACCAGCACAATTTACTAAAAGATTTATTTCACCGGAATTATTTTTGATATCTTGAAAACTTTTTTTAACTAGCTCCTCATCAGTTATATCAATTTTGACAAAATCACAATTATTACCGAGTTCATCTGATTTTTTTTTTCCTAAATCATTTTGAATATCTATTATAGTTACTTTTCCTCCATGTTTAATTATATTTTCAGCAGTAGCTCCACCTAGGCCACTTGCACCACCTGTAATAACTGCGTTACAATTTTGATAATTCATGTTCTTCCTTTCAATAAAAATTTAATAAGCAAATTGTTCATTTATAAATTTATCTTCTAATCTTGAATCTGGATCAAATAAAAGTTGAAAAGATAACTTTTTAGAAATACTTATAAGTACTTTCGAAACATTTCTAACTTCTAAATTACCTGCTGTAGCACTTACCCCTCTTATTTTTGGATCTTTAACAATAAACTCAACATCTGAATTTTGTGGCAATAAAGCTCCTCTCCATCTTCTAGGACGAAATGCACAAATTGAAGTTAAAGATAATAAATTTGAACTTAAAGGTATAATAGGGCCATTTGCTGAAAGATTATAAGCTGTACTTCCTGCTGGCGTGGCAACCATTACACCATCGCAAACTAATTCACTTAATCTTTCCTTTTTATTTACATTAATAGTAATTTTTGCAGTCATCTTTGATTGTCTTAAAAGAGATACTTCATTTATGGCTAAACCTTTGTAAATTTTTCCTGAAATATCTTTTGCTTCCATTTTTAATGGTGAAATTTTTGTTATTTCTGCATTATTTATTTTATTTAACAGGTCTATTTTAGAATATTTATTCATTAAAAAACCTACAGTGCCTCTATTCATGCCGTATATTGGGATATTTTTTTTTCCATAAGTTTCAAGAGTATGTAAAATCAGACCATCTCCTCCTAATGCTACAATAACATCAGCATTATCTGGTTTTACACCTTTGAACTGTTTGCTTAGTTCATTTAAAGCTTTTTGAGCATCTTTTGATTTAGATGCAATAAAAGATATATTCTTATATTTCATGATCGTTATACCGTTTATATTTTAACTTTTATGAAACTAACATTTAATAAGTTAAGTTCAAGAATTTTTTAACCGCCAGTAACACTCATGTGTCTTGAAACTGCAGGGCCTGAAGATCTGCGGCTAATTTCAAAGTCATGGCCTTTAGGTTTTCTAGATATTGCCTCTCTAATAGCATTCTCTAATTCTAAATCATTACTAGTAGAGTTAATTACTTTTCTTAAGTCTGCAGAATCGTCTTGTCCTAAACACATATAAAGCATACCCGTACAGGTAACTCTTACGCGATTACAGGATTCACAGAAATTATGTGTTAAAGGAGTTATAAAACCTAATGTCCCTCCTGTTTCTTTTAAAGTAACATATCTGGCAGGGCCACCAGTCTGGTAATTACTTTCAATAAATGTAAACCTCTCTTGCAACTTAGCTCTAACCATAGAAAGAGGTAAATATTGGTCAACTCTATTTTCAGTAATTTCTCCCATTGGCATAGTTTCAATTATTGTAAAATCATGACCTTCATCATGGGCCCATTTAACCATATCTCCCAACTCGTTTTCATTAACACCCTTAAGTGCAACTGCATTAATTTTACATCTTAAACCTGCTTTAGAAGCATCTTTTAATCCTAATAAAACACGGTCAAGATTTCCCCATCGAGTAATTTTTGAAAATAATTCACTATTTAATGTATCTATAGATACATTTATCCTTCTAACACCATAATCAAAGAGTTGATTTGAAAAACGTGATAATTGACTTCCATTGGTGGTTATAGTTAGTTCTTCTAAACCAGACCCAATTCTTGTTCCAAGAGCTTTAATTAAGTTCATAACATTTTTTCTTACAAGTGGTTCCCCACCTGTAAGTCTAATTTTTTTTGTTCCCAGATTTATAAATGCATTACAAAGTCTTTCAATTTCTTCTAAAGATAATACATCTGATTTAGGCAAAAAAGTCATATGTTCGGCCATACAATACACACATCTAAAATCACATCTATCAGTGAGAGAGACTCTAACATAGGATATAGCTCTACCAAAAGGATCTATTAAAGGCTGAATTTGATTCTTATTTAAACTTTTATTTTTATCTAACATTATACCTCAAAATAAATAACTATATTTGGTTATATACCACTGTATATAGTGGATCAAGAAATACTTTCAATATTTATTATTAAATGTATAATCATCAGGTTATATTTTAATAAAAAATGGTAAAATTGTGAGTAAAACTAATACTAGTAGCAATCTAAATTGGCCCTTAGAAATATATAAGATATTTGCAAAAAATAATCTCACACAAATAGCTTACGTACCTGATGCAGGACACAAAAGCTTAATAGAATATTGTGAAAAAGATGATAAAATGAAAATGATTAGTCTGACAACAGAAGAGGAAGGAATGGGATTATTAGCAGGAGCATGGCTAGGAGGAGATAAAGGAACAGTTTTAATGCAATCTAGTGGGTTAGGTAATTGTATAAATGCTCTAGCCTCAATAACTATAGCTTGTAATTTTCCTTTGTTAATGGTCATAACTATGAGAGGGGAATGGAATGAATTTAATCCTTGGCAAGTTCCTATGGGGTCTTCTACAGAAAAAGTTTTATCAGCATTAAATATTGTAACTACTAGGTGTAACAATGAAAATGAAGTAGCTGAAACAGTTAATGCTATGCTTGGCTTGGCTTATAAATCTAATTGCGTAACAGCAGTATTATTATCGCAACGTCTTATCGGCGCAAAAAGTTTTATGGAATAATAATGATAAAAAGAAGAAGTGCAGTTTATGAATTATTAAAGAATAGAAAAGATACCATAGTTATTAATGGTCTAGGTGGTACTTGTTGGGATGTAGCTTCATTGGGTGATAATGATTTAAATTTTAATGTATGGGGAGGTATGGGTAATGCTTGTATGATTGGCTTAGGTTTAGCTCTAGCTCAACCGCATCAAAAGATAATTGTAATTACGGGAGATGGAGAAATGTTAATGGGTTTGGGTTCTTTAGCTACTATAGGAGTGCATTCTCCAAAAAATTTATCCATAGTAGTATTTGATAATGAGCTATATGGAGAAACAGGTGCTCAAAAGACACATACTTCTAAAGGAGTAAGTTTAAAAGATATAGCTATTGGAGCGGGAATAAAAAATTCACATCTTATTTATAAATTATCTGAATTAAAAGCATTTTCCGATAATATAAATAAAATTACAAATTTAACATTTTTACAAATAAAAATTTCTAAAGACAATGGTGAAATGACTTTACCAATTAGAGATGGTTCTTATCTAAAAAATAGATTTAGAAAGGCTTTACTTGGCGAGCAGTCTTTATATGAATAATAATATTTCCACTAATATTCCTGAAGTTGTAAATAATTATTTTCAAGAAGGACAAAAAAGTATACCTTCAGGTGATTTAATAGAAATATGTAACATTATATATAAAAAGTAGTTAAAACTAAATAAATATTAAATTAAGGATTTAATTTGCAGGATAAAAATATTAATAGAGTATCTGGGATAACTACTGTTGATAAAGATCCATGGGAGGATATAAGAAATAGCGTAAAATCATTATGTGATGATTTTCCTGGAGAATATTGGCGTAAATTAGATAGTAATAGGTCATACCCAGAAGAGTTTGTTGAAGCATTAACAAAAGCAGGATATTTAGCGTGTTTAATTCCTGAAGAATATGGAGGTTCTGGATTACCTCTCAAAGCAGCTTGCGCTATTCTAGAGGAAATTCAAAGATCTGGAGGTAATGGAGCCGCTTGTCATGCTCAAATGTATATAATGGGAGCATTACTTAGACATGGTTCAGAAGAGCAAAAAAATAAATATTTGCCAAAAATTGCGTCAGGAGAATTGAGATTGCAGGCATTTGGAGTTACAGAACCTGATGCAGGAACAGACACATTATCGATCAGAACAAAAGCTGAGAAATCAAATAATTCTTATATTATTAATGGTCAAAAAGTATGGACAAGTAGAGCAGAATATTCAGACCTAATGCTTCTTTTAGCTAGAACATCAAATGACAAAAATAATAAAAGAACAGAAGGTTTATCATTATTTATATTAGATATGCAAAAAGCAAAAGATAAGGGTTTAACAATCAAACCTATAAGGACAATGATCAATCATGCTACTACAGAAATATTTTTTGATGATTTGGAAATACCCTTAGATAGTTTAATTGGAGATGAAGGAAAAGGCTTTAAATACATTTTGGATGGCATGAATGCTGAACGAATTTTAATAGCTTCTGAGTGTATAGGAGATTCTAAGTTTTTTTTAGATAAAATGACTGATTATGCTACTTCTAGAGAAGTTTTTGGAAGACCAATAGGGCAAAACCAAGGAATTCAATTTCCTATTTCAAGGGCTTTTGCAGAAACTGAGGCTGCAGCTCTAATGGTAGAACGGGCAGCAGAATTATTTGATAAAAATATGCCTTGTGGTACTGAAGCAAATATTTCAAAACTTTTAGCGTCAGAAGCGTCCTGGAAATCAGCAGAAGCAGCTATTCAGACTTTTGGAGGATATGGATTTGCGGAAGATTATGATATTGAAAGAAAATATAGAGAAGCTAGACTTTATCAAATAGCTCCAGTGTCCACAAATTTAATATTAGCTTATATAGCTCAAAATGTTTTAGGTCTAAAAAGATCATATTAGGAGTAAGTTTTGAAACCTTTAGAAGGCATATTAGTTGTTAGTTTAGAGCAAGCAGTTGCAGCACCTTTATGTTCTATGCGTTTAGCAGAATCAGGTGCTAGAGTTATTAAAATTGAACGTAAAGAAGGAGATTTTGCTCGATATTATGACAAAGATGTAAAGGGTAATAGTGCTTATTTTGTATGGCTTAATCGAGGTAAGCAATCTTTAGTTGCTGATATTAAAGATGAGAAAGATATAAAATTATTAAATAATATTATTAACAAAGCTGATGTGTTTATTCAAAATTTAGCTCCAGGTGTAGCTGATAGGGTAGGTTTGGGTTCAAAAAGCTTAAGAAAAAAAAATGATAAGCTAATTACTTGTGACATATCTGGATATGGTCAAAACGGTGAATATAGAGATATGAAGGCTTATGATTTATTAGTTCAGGCGGAATCTGGACTTTGTAGTCTTACTGGAACACCTGAATCAGAAGGTAGAGTAGGTGTTTCTGTATGTGATATAGCTTGTGGAATGAATGCGCATTCTTCCATTTTACAAGCTTTATATGATAGAGAAAAAACTGGTAAAGGAACTTCTATAGAAGTTTCTTTATTTGATGGAATGGCCGATTGGATGAACGTTCCTTATTTGCAAACTAATTATGGAGCTAGATCTATCAATAGGGTTGGCTTGTCTCATCCTACAATTGCTCCCTATGGAGCATATAATTCAAAATGTGGAAAAAAAATATTAATATCTATTCAAAATGAAAGAGAGTGGAGACAACTATGTTCAATGGTTTTAAAGTTAGATAATTTGGCAGATGATAATAGATTTAATGATCCGATAAAAAGAGTAAACAATAGAAAAGAATTAGATAAAATAGTGGCTGATGAATTTAAAAAATATGATAAAAATGACTTGGTAGCACGTTTAAGGGCAGAAAAAATTGCTTGTGGAGTTTTAAATTCTATTTCTGATTTAAGTGGTCATCCGCAATTGAGAAAAGTTAAAACAAAAATAGGTGATACTGAAATAGAACTAATAGCTTCTCCTTCCATAATAATCGGAGAGAAACAATCTGTTACTTATGTACCTAGTATAGGAGAGCATTCAAATAATATAAGAGATGAGTTTAATGAATGATGATATAAATAATTGGATAGGAAAAACTATTAGATTTGAGGATAAAGTTAATGAATATCCTGTAAAGGCAATGGCAGCAGTATTTGATTATGAGTATGATAAAAAAAAATATATAAATGTTCCTTATGGTTGGCACTGGTTATATTTTTTAAATTTGCCGTTACAAAAAAACCTTGGTGCAGATGGACATGAAAAGCGTCAAGGTTTTATGCCTCCAATTCCTTTACCAATAAGAATGTATGCAGGAGGAGAAATTAATTTTTTAAACCCTCTTCCTTTAGGCAAAAATGCAACTAAGTCTTCAAAAATTCTTTCTATTCAAAATAAGACGGGTTCGAGTGGAAAATTAACTTTTTTACAAATAAAGCATAGTATTCTATCGGATGGAGAGATAGCAATAGAGGAATTACAGAATTTAGTATATAGAGAAGAGAAGTCGAATAGTAATAATTTAAAAAAATATATTAGGCCGCCTGAAAATTATGATTACCAAAAGTCTTGGACAACAACACCGGAAATGCTTTTTCGCTATTCAGCATTAACCCATAATACTCACAGAATTCATTATGATTACCTATATGCTACAAAAGTAGAAGGTTACCCTCAAATAGTAGTTCATGGACCTTTAATGGCTACTTTTTTATTAGATTTGGCATCAAAAGTGGCTAATGATAAAAATACACTCATTAAGACTTTTAAATTTAGGCTCATGAGTCCTGTTTTTGTTGGAGGAGAAATTTTTGCTCAAGCAAAATATAATGATACTGGATTAGACCTTTGGATTAAAGACCAAAAAGGAAATCAATCATTATCGGCCTTAGCTGAATTTAGTAATTAATTTTTATGATCATTTTGTAATATTGAAGCTATATTTTTATGCGCATTAATTATCATATTTTTTTAATCTAAAATTTCTTTATTTATTGGCATATTTGTCCAATTTAATAAAATATACTATGATTAAATATGGCTAAAGAAAAATTAATAAAAAATAAAGCATTACAACTATGTTTAGAAGCTAAAGAGATAATAACTCCAAATAGGGCAAGTATTCTTGATTTATTGATTAAGAACAACAAACCGTTGGCTGCTTATGAATTGAAGGAAATGCTAAAAGATAACAATAAAGGTCTTAACATATCAACTATCTACAGAGTTTTAGATTTTTGGATAAAGTTAAAAGTAGTTCACAAGTTATCTTTTCTAAACAAGTATGTCTTATGTTCTAATCCTGATGAGGTTCACACACATATTACTAACATATGTACTAAATGTTCTTCTGTTGTAGAAACCTGCAATGAAAATATGGGATTAAACTTAAAAGAAAGCACCAAAAATATGGGTGTTGCTTTAACACCTGATCTAAATGTAGAGATTCCTGTTCTGTGCGCTAACTGTAAGTGATTTAAATTATTTTATATTGAGGAGGTATAAATGAATAAAACAAAACTATTTTTTAGCATAGTATCTATTTTTATATTTTTAGGCACTAATTTACATGCTAATGAAGAAATCAATGCTTTAAAAGAAGAAATAAAAAATATTCAAAATGATTATGAAACAAGAATAAAAGATTTAGAAAATAAACTTTCTGATTTACAAAAAGATGGTGTTTTAAAAGCTAAAGCAGAAAGCGTTGTAAAAACAAGAAAAATNTATGGAAATGAATTCAATCCTTCCATTGGAATAGTTTTGAACGGAAAATATAATAATTTTTCAATGAAATCTGCGGAACCAGCTGTAAAAGGTTTTGCAATAGGTCACGAGGGAGAACGTGGCCGTGAAGGTTTACAACTAGGTGAGTCTGAATTGAATTTCTCAAGTCCTATTGATGATAAATTTTATGGTAGTATGACTTATGCGATAGTACAAGAAAGTGATACCTCAGATGCTAAGGTAGAACTTGAAGAAGCTTATATAATGACTACTCCGAATTTTAATCTTCCTGATGGAATGAGTCTTAAAGCTGGAAGAGCATTTTGGACGTTAGGTTATATGAATGAACATCATGCTCATGCAGATGACTTTGCTAATAGACCACTTCCTTATAGAGTATATTTAAATAAAGCCTGGAATGATACGGGAGCAGAAATTTCATATATTTTACCTACAGATTACTATGCTGAAGTTGGTGCTGGACTGTTCCGTGGTAATGATTATCCTATTAAAGGTCCTGATGGAGAAAGTCCAGGAGCAATGTCTGCATATGCTCGTATTGGAGGAGATATTGACCAAGATCAAAATTGGAGATTAGGTATTTATTATGTTGATGGTGATAGTCCTGCAGGCCGTAACGGTAATGAAGATGAAATAGTGTTTAAGGGTGACACTACCCTATACGTAACAGACTTTAGATACTCATTAGCTCCAACGGGCAACGTAAGAGAGCAAGAATGGACTCTGCAAGCTGAGTTATTTGCCCGTAATGAAGATGGAACATACAATATAGATAGTGGTGGAGAAAATCAATTCAATGGCACTTCATATGGATGGTACGTTCAGAGTGTTTATAAATTTAATCCTCAATGGCGTGCCGGATTACGTTATAGCCAGATGGAAACACCTGGAGTACCTACAGCTTTAATAGGTACAGATTTAGACGGCCAAGGCTTTGATCCAACTTCTGTAGCTGTTATGGCTGATTGGACTAATAGTGAATTTAGCCGTATTCGTTGGCAATTTAATCAAGATAAATTGGCTAGTGGCTCAGGTTCAGTTGATAACCAATTTACGGTACAATATCTTATGAGTATTGGTGCTCATGGAGCGCATAAATACTAATAATATAAGCATAATTAAAATGAAAAGAGGCAACTTATTTTAGTTGCCTCTTTTTCATTAAAAGAAAGAAAAATATATGAAAATAATATTTATATTTTTAGTTACTCAAATCATTTGGATTTCTAATTCCTTAGCTGCATCCAAATTAAATATATTTGCTTGCGAACCTGAATGGTCTTCTTTAGCAAAAGAAATTGGTGGAGATAAAATAAAAACATTTTCTGCTACTCACTCAAAACAAGACCCTCATCATATTAGGGCTAGACCTAGTCTTATTTCTAAAATACGAAGAGCTGATCTACTTATTTGTTCAGGAGCAGGCCTAGAAGTTGGATGGTTACCTATTTTATTACAAAAAGCATCTGATAAAGTACAAACTAATGGTATTGGGCATATTATTGCTTCAAATTTTGTAGATCTTATTGAAATACCTGATCATGTAGATAGGAGCATGGGTGATATCCATCCCGAAGGAAACCCACACATTCATTTAAACCCTCATAACATTTTATTAGTTGCACAGGAAATTCATAAAAGGCTCTTAATAATAGATCCGGATAATACATCATACTATAATAATAAGTTCGAAATGTTTAACACTAAATGGCAAGAAGCAATTATTCGCTGGGAAAATAACGCAGCTGAATTAAAAGGGAAACCTATTTTGGTTCATCATAAATCATTTAGTTACCTGGTTGAATGGCTAGAACTAAATCAAATTGGTTCTTTAGAACCAAGACCTGGAATGCCACCTACTACTTCACATTTAAATGGACTTCTAAAAACAATAGAAAGTAATCCAGTTGATTTAATTATTAGGACACCATATGATCCAAGAAAAGCAAGTGACTGGTTAACAGAAAAAACAAATATACCTAATGTTATATTACCTTATACAACTGATGAAGAGGATGTTGACAATTTATTCAAATTGTTTGATCGTACTATTTTTATATTAAAACAATGATAGTATGATAAATAATGATCTATTAACTCTTATATACCCTGCAATTTTTGCTTGTTTACTTATTATTTTCACGCATGCTCCTTTGGGTTTAGAAGTTATAAAAAGAGGAATAATCTTTATAGACTTAGCTGTTGCTCAAATAGCAGGTCTTGGAATAATTACTGCAAGTATTATATTTCCAAATCCTAGTAATATAATTATTCAAGTTATAGCGTTAAGTTTTGCTATGATGTCAGGGTTATTTTTTAGAAAAATGGAAATACTGATTCCAAAACAACTTGAAGCGATAATTGGAACAACCTTTATATTAGCATCATCTATAGCAATACTTATGGTGGCAAATAACCCCCATGGAGCNAAAGAATTACTGAATATTCTCTCGGGTGAAATATTATTTATTACATGGGAAAAAGTTATTNATCATTTACCTATTTATATTTTTATAATGTNTATATGGTTTTTTAGACCTATTTATAGAAAAGGTTTAGGTTTTTATCTACTATTTTCTCTAGCTATCACTTCATCTGTTCAGTTAGTAGGAGTATATGTTGTATTTGCAAGTTTAATTCTACCTGCCTTAGCATCTTTAGATTATAAAAAACCTTATATTGCGGCATGGACTTGTGGGTCTATATCAATAATTGTAGGGATTACATTATCAATTATGTTTGATATGCCGACGGGCCCAATATTGGTATTAAGTTTTTTAATAATTACACTGATGTTTCTTATAGTAAGAAAAACTTTAAATAGTTAAAATTTTTATTCAATATTATAAAATTATTCTAGAACATCACAAAAAGTCTGCATTAAAGGAAACCCCGCTGTAAAACAAATTATTTTTTGATTTACATANGAAGGATTTTTTACTTGNACTAAATCTTTTCTANCAATTCCATCTTTAACTATTTTAAGAGAAGTATCTTTTGAACAGGAACAAAAGTGATTAACTATTTTAACCGTGACAAAATTAGTATAATGATTTTTACTAATACCAAAGTCAGGTAACTGATTAAATCTAGCATTCAAAGCTAGTAGCATTACAACTTTATGGTCTAAACTTTGATTCCACCAAGACATAATACTATTAATGTGTTGAGATCTAATTTTTAATGTACAATTTAATTTATTTTCAGNCCATTTCTTATAATTAGTATTTTCTCTACCCTCCCAATTTTTTATAGGGTAATCATCTNTCTTCCTATAAATTTTNTCATCTAAAGNAAATGTATCTGGCATGATTCCCTCCCCGAAAACAATAAAATACANATTGTATTAAATNAATATTATAATAGTATAATCTAAAGTTTAACAAGTATTATTTTTAATCTTAAATAAAAATTCTTAACTAAATTAAAAATTAATTTAATAAAATTTAATCTATTTACTTAAAAGTAATTATTAGTATTATGTTGGATTACTTTTAAATTTTATAATAAGGATTAATAAATGAAAATTTTAGTGATGGGTACAGGCGGAGTTGGAGGTTTTTTTGGAGGCAAATTAGCAAATGCTGGTTATGATGTTAGATTTATTGCTCGTGGCAAACATTTAGAAGCAATGAAAAAGGATGGATTAAAAATTATTAGTGAAACTGGAAATTTTACGGTCCACCCTGTTAATGCAAGTGACAAACCCCAAGATTTTGACAAACCTGATATAATATTACTATGTGTAAAATCATATGATATCCAGTCAGCATGCAATNTGCTTAAACCTATTATAAAAGAAAGCACTACTATTATTCCTTTTTTAAATGGTATGAGTCATATTGAAATAATGAAACAAACCCTAGGTAAAGATAATGTTTTAGGTGGAGTTGCAGCTATTAGCGCTTTAATAAAGGAACCTGGTACAATTATACATAACTCGCCTATGCAAATGNTAAAATTNGGAGAGNTGANNAANAATNACCATNAGNGAATTGATTTTTTACATAANGCNTGTACAGAAGCAGGCATTAATAATTCAAAGTCTAGTAGTATTTATGAAGATATGTGGCAAAAAACTGCACTTATGTGCTCACTAGCAGGAGTCAATTGTTTAACAAGACTTCCTCTAGGCCCATGCAGAAATAATGCTGCAACAAGAGAATTATTAGAAGATATAGTTAAGGAAGTTATTTTAGTTGCGAAAGCTGAGGGAGCTAATCTTCCTGAAAACCAATTCGAAGTTACTATGAAACAATTAGACTCATTACCGGAGAAAATGAAGGCTTCAACTTTACCTGCATTAGAAAAAGGAGAGAAATTAGAAGTATCTGCACTACATGGTACGATTGCAAAATTAGGAATGAAACACCACATAAGTACTCCTATGAATAAAGTAGTTTATGCGGCTCTTGCTCCACATGAAAATGGAAGTGATTCGATATAAATTACATACTGTATTAAATTAGAATAAAAAATAAGTACTTATAACCGGCATTTTTACCGAAATAATAATAATATATTGATATAATCAATAAATCACATATAACTTCTTTTTATTTAGTTTATAATATCGAAAGTAGATTCATGCCTAATACCAGTAAGAAAAATACTAGNGGTAGACCTAGNATACTTAACAAAGAAACTATTATTAATATTGCATTTGATGAGTATTGGATAAATGGTATTAGTGAAGTACCTTTATCCAGTATTGCTAAAATAGCAAAAGTAAGCAGACCAGGTATATATAAAGAATTTAATGATGAGGATNNTTTAAAATCTGAAGTTCTACAAAAATATATTAAAGCCCTGNATACCACTGTTATTCCAACTTNTGAAAANTCAGATCACCCNGAAATANTTTATGCACNNTTCNATANCATCATATATTATTCTGCTANAAGTGATAACTTTAAAGGCTTTTCAAGCAACACAACAGGCGCAAAGAGACCTAAAAATGCTAAAGGATGTCTATTTGAAAAATCAAGATTAACAAGAAATAAACTAGGCAAAAAATCATTAAAAACACTCAATAATTGGGAAGAAAAAAGAAGAAAAGTTTTTGCTTCATATATTAGCAGAGGTATTAAAAATGGATATATTTATAAAAATATTGATGCTTATAATTGTTCAATGTATATAGACTCCCAATTAAAATTAGCTCAACTACTAAAGCAAGATGGAATAAAAAATAATAAAATTAAAGATATAGTAAGCACTTCACTGTCTACAATATTTCAAGAAAAATATAGATCATAAAACTTTTAATTTGATATAATAAATAGATTATAATTTATTATTTTATGTAATTTTGATATTATTACGCAATGACAAACTTAATAGTAAAACCACTAAGCAGNGCTCTAGGNGCTGAAATTATTGGAGGGAATTATTCCCAACCTTTAAATGATGAAGATATATCTTTAATTTATTCATCNTTTCTTAAATACCACCTACTTTGTTTAAGAAGCAATAAATTAAATTCGAGAGAATTATATAGATTGGCAAATTATTTTGGATTGCCTTTTACAGAAATAACGAGAAATCATTGGGATCAAACAGTACCAGAGATATCTATTTTAGACAGCACATATAAATCTTTGGACGAAAAACCTCAAGACCCTAAACTTAATAGACGAAATGGATGGCATACAGACCACTCTTTTAAAAAATATCCTCCTAAAGCAACAATTCTTCATGGCATAGAAATTCCTTCTTTTGCAGGTCATACAAGATTTTGCAATACTCAAAAAGCATTTGATGATTTGCCACCTGCAAAAAAAGAACAATTAAGCCAATATAAAGCAGTTCATTGCTATGATACCATCAGAGCGCAAGCCTCTGCTGTCAAAAGAACAGCAGAAGAAATAAAAGATACTCCTGATGTTATTCACCCTTTAATTAGAAAACATACTGAAACAGGTAAAAAAGCAATATATTTTAATGCCAATAGAACAGACAGTATTGTCGGACTATCTAGAAAAATTAGCGATAAAATACTAGATGATATAGATAAACATATTACACAAGACAAATATAGATATGATCATAAATGGGAAACTGGTGATATTATAATATGGGATAATAGATGCTTAATACATTCAGTTAATGTTGACTACCCTATCGGTGAACCACGAATACACTTAAGAACACTTATAAAAGATAACAATCTTAAATGATTTTTCCTAACTAATATGTCATCACCTCCTATCCCAAAATCATTCTGGCAATATCTTAAATCTATGGGTCCAGGAATAATAGTTGCCTTAACTTGGTTAGGAACTGGCGATTTGGTTGATTCAGCAATAGCAGGAGGCAGTTATGGATACTCTTTAATGTGGGCAATTATTATTGCATTATTTGTTCGCTTTGTTTTCGTTTCAATACTTGCAAAGTATCAACTCTGTAATCCTCATCAAGAAACTGTAATATCTGGACTTAAAAAGGTACATTTTCTTTTACCGTACTTTATTATAATTACAGCCTTATTCTTTGGCCATTTTTATATGTCTTACATGATAAAAGGTATTGGAGAAACAAGCGTAAAATTATTAGGTTTTGGAGAAAGTTGGATTTGGTCCATATTTTGGATAGTTATGGCTACATTATTTATTTTAAAAGGCGCTTATAAAAAAATAGAAATAATATTTTTCTTTTTTCTAATAATATTAAGTATATCTCTGATTAGTGTTGCAATTTGGACTGGACCAAACACAAAAGCCGCAATAAATGGTATATTTTTTTTCAATATTCCTAAAGATCAAGGCCCTTATGGATCTATACTTATAATTTCGGCTCTTATCGGAACAGTTGGTGGATCCATAGCTAATTTATTGTATCCATATTTTATTCAACAGAAAGGCTGGCAAGGTCCAAAATATAGAAAAATACAGCTTTATGATTTAGCATTTGGAACTATAATTTTAATATTGATAAACCTATCTGTATGGACTATTGGGGCAGAAATTCTACACCCCAAAGGAATTTATATCGAAAACCTTGATGATCTAGCCAATCTATTAATACTTACATTAGGAAATATTGGAGGACCTATTTTTTATTTAGGAGTCTTTGCTGCACTTTGCACTTCAATTATTGGACTTACAGTAGGATTTGGCTATTTAATTTTTGATGCATTTAGAACTATAAAATCAAAAGATTATATTAAAGCTGAAAAATTTAATACAGATAATTCAAAACTTTATAAATTTGTAATAATATGGTGTTTATACTCTCCAACAATATATTTATTTCCAAATATGCCTAATTTTATTTTTCTAACTATAATTGCAAGTGCAGCCACTGTTATTGTTCTTCCAGTACTTTGTGGTGCATTATGGTATTTAACTTCTTTTAAAAAATATATAGGTGCAAAATATAAGAATAATTTATATGAAAATATAATACTATTTATACTTTTTATATTATCAATCTGGGGTTCTTATCAGGCAATATTGGCAATAAAAAATATTATTTAGCTCCTCTTACAATATCAAGTAACTGTTTGGGGTTTGATGGCATAATATCGGACCTCCAAGTTACCATTAAATCAGGTCTAACTAACACGTAAGTTGATTTATATAATTTCTGTGCGTATTTATTATTAATTTCTAATAATTTTAATGGCAAATTAATACTATTAGCTTCATTCATAAAGCTATTTACAGAAGCATCATTTTTATTAAAAACTATTAAAGTAAAGCCCTTACCAAATCGATCATAAATTGAAACTCCTTCTTCCAGCCAAATGTGGGGTGCTCTATGTCCTGGTCTTGCTGTAGGTATATATTTTCTAGGATCATCTTCGGTTTCTTCAGTTCCATCAGGAATAATAATATTTGAATTCTTATATCTGTAACCTAATAAAGTTCCTGATGAAGCTATTAACTTATTTTGCTCTTTCAAATTAATACTGAGCTCTTTTCTAAAAGCTTCTCCTTTATCTGATATTTCATCTAAAATATCTCCGTACTGCATAACTGAGTATAGTTGATCAAAACAATCAGCTGCTTCGGATGTATTTCTTATTCCAATTGGATGTCGTTCATAGTGATAACTCTCTAATAAATTCTTGCCTCCCCACCCCTCTATCATTGCTTGTAATTTCCATGCAATATCGATTGCATCTGAGACACCAGTATTCATGCCAAAACCGCCCGTTGGAGTAAACAAATGAGCTGAATCACCGGCTAATATTATTCTATTATCTAAATACCTATCTGCAACTAAAGCATGAGCAGTCCAAGGTTGGGAAGATATTATATCTATTTTTGTGGTTTCTCCAAGTACTGCCTCAATTGCTGCTTTAGGCTCTATATCACTCCAAATTTGATTTTCTTTTAACATTAGGTGATAAGTAAAAGTAGTTCCTCCATCCCAGTTAAGTAAAAAGCCAGCATAATTTTTATGTAAAGGAAAATATATATTCGCTGTACCAAATTTGTGACATTTCATAAAATCTGGCGCTTTAAAATAAATAGAAACAAATTTAGCCATATCTGCTCGACCACTCAATTTAATATTTAGTCTTTCTCTTACACCAGATTTACCTCCATCACATGCAACTAAATAATCTGCCTTTATATTATCTATATCTCCTGTTATGACATTTTTAATGTCACATTTAACTCCTTTTGAATCTTGAGAAAAATTTATCAACTCATTATCAAAACTTATATCCACTGATTTTAGAGACATAACATATTTTAATAATACCTTTTCAACTTCATTCTGACCTGTAATTGTTTTTAAATAAGGAGACCAAGTGTGCTCTTCCACTGAAGTATCATCAGGATTATTTATTTCCTTAATTTTTTTATAAGGAGGTAATGATACTTTATGCAATTCAATACCATGCAAACTGGATACCCAATAATAATCTGCCGGATGATCCGGAGGAATTCCTGCATTAGTTATTTCATTATCAATTCCCCATCTTCTGTAATACTCCATTGTTCTATTTGCTACTGCATTTGCTCTAGGATGAGAATTTAAAGTTGAATATTTTTCTATAATTTTACAACTAATTCCTCTCCAGCCTAATTCAGCAGCTAATGATAAACCAACTGAACCAGCTCCTATAATAATTACAGAATAATTAGTCATTAAGTTTTTCCATAATATTCAGCACAATTCTTATATTGAGATAAAAATTCCTCTAATACATCATTAAACTTTTTCGGTTGCTCAATATTAGGTAAATGACCAGCATCTTTTATAATACTTAGCTTAGACCCATTAATTTTATTTTTTATTTCTAAACCTAATGATGGTGGTGTTAATTTATCATCTTCACCATAAATTAGTTGAACAGGAACTGTAAAGCTTGATAATTGATGAGTAACATCATAATTAGTAGCCTCTTTAATTGTTTTTAAATAAGATTCTTTCCTAATTGTTGATAAACTTTCATATATTTTTTTTCTAACGGATTCAGAACAATTTGGAGATACTAAAGACTTTATAATTTCCGGCGCTAAATCTGTTAATGATTTTCCCTCCAAAAGAGGTTTCTGTCTTATTTCAATATACTTTTTTCTTTCTTTTGGATTTAAAAAATTTTTAAAACTATAGTAACAGTCACACAAAGTTAATGATGCGATCCTTATTTTATTATTAGAATAAAAATCCATTAATATTCTCGCTCCCATTGATAATCCAACGAAATGTGCCTTTTTTATATTTAAAGAATCTATTAATCTAAGTAAATCTTTACTAAAATCAGAAAATTTTAGAGGTCCAGTATAATCTTCAGACAATGAATAACCACGAGCATTCCAGGCAATAGTAGTAAAATTTTTTGAAAAATATTTCTGCTGATCTTGCCAATTCAAACTATTACCACCTATTCCATGCAAAAATATTAATGGTAATCCCTTACCAACAATAGAGTATGATATGCGTGGACAACCGTCTAAAAATTTATACATATATTCTACCCTAGAGCACCAACTAATCTACCAGATTTTACTATTTCTTCACCGTCTAGTTTAATTGTACAATTGCGCATAGGTAAGTCAAAATGACAAGTAGTATAACGATTAGCAAATTCATTTGCACCTGTAGAAATTAAAAAGTTTCCAGCAAAAGCTCTAAGCTCTGTACAATTTACATGTTGTTTATCATACATTGTTAAAGCGTCCCATCTTGCGTTTGGATTAAGGCCCCACCCTACATGGGAAATAGCATAAGCATTTGGATCTTTCCACCCTTCATAATATGATCTCATAAGTTCAGCATCTACACCTTCTCCCTCTATAGATACTACAAAATCATCTTTAATATGTAACTTTACTGGTGATTCAATATATTTTTTAAATGTTAAATTAACGTCTCCAACATTTAACACTACTGTCCCATTCACCGTTTTAGGTAATGGAAAAAATAAAGCTAATCCCGCAGGCCAATAAGCAACTTTATCTTTAGCCGTTAAATATCCTGCCCCAGCCCTACACGGCGCATCTAAGATATCTACTTTTAAACTTGTACCTGCTTCTGAGTAAACTTCCATAGTTTTAGATTTAGATAGCAATTCTAAACTTTTATCTATATTGGGCTGTAATTTTTCATCTGGCATACATCTTTCTAATACTTCTGGATGCTCATTAGAAATCATTAATAATCTGCCACCAGTTTTAATTATGGTTTGTAGTTCTTTTGAATGTAACATTCCTTCCACAGTACAATCTATGATTAAATCACAAGAACTTAAAGCAGGCAAGATTACATCATAACCCTCAAAAGCATAACAAGATCCGGTAGATCTTACTGGAATGAGATCTTTTAATTTCGGTGTTGGAACATTAATGTGTAAAGGCTTTGCCCCAATTCTTAACAATGCTTGTTCAGAAAGGTCCATTAAAACTTTTCTAGATTGAGATTCTGAGATAATAGCAACTATATTATTTTTAGCTACACCACTCATAAGGAAACTTTTTTCAAAGCAATCAATCCATTTACCTTCTAAATTCTCTTTCAACATTATGTTAACTCCACTTACTCAAATCTATATTTAAACATTCTACAAACTTATTTAAACTAATTCAAACAAGTAATATAATTTTTCTGTATTATACAGAATAACTATATATGCTATAGTTTATCTTTTGCTCTTTCTAATATAGGTTTAATAACTTTTCCTTTTAAATCTATGCCTACGCCACATTTACAGCCTGGACAGGCTATACAAGACTCTAAACCTAAATCTACTGCTTTTTGTATTGCTATTTCTTTTCCTTGATCAGATGTCAGAGGGTCCAAGCATATTCTTTCAAGTTTCAATAATGAAAATGGGTTTCCATATTTGTAACCATCCTCTGGATTAGGTAAATCCTCCATTACTTTATTAGTTATCCCTTTATCAAAATTTTTAGCGTGCATTGGACATTTGTCCAAGCAAGCATAACATTCTATACATGCTGTTAATTCATGATATTCTTTTGGAGCCTCAACGTTTAAATCATTTCCTGTAGCTGTTGTCTTTAAACCTCTTAGCTGTCTTGGTATTCCATCTCTTCTTACTACCAAATCACTTAATACAGGCAATGTGGCTATAGCACTTAATTTATCTCCATTTTTAACTCGTGCTCTACAAGCTACTCTTGGTCTATCGTTGATGTCTATAGTACAAACTCCACAATTTCTAGCACGACAACCATATCTAAATGCTAAATCAGGAATAGTAGTATTCTGAGCTTGCATTAAAACATCTAATGCCATTGGTCTTTCTTCTTCTGATCTTTTTGTATATTCATAATTAATTGATTTAGAAACATCCCCTCGAACAATTTCAATATTAACTAATATTTTATTTTTATTTATATTTTGCGTCATGCCCTATTAGAATCCCCTATTGCGGCCTCATCTCCACCAGGCATTAATTCTGGCGCTTTACCATTTACAGACATAATAGCTTTATATCTTTTTTCTAGCTTTTGGTCTTGAATTGATTTTGGAAGCATTAATAAAATTTTAGCCTCCATAAGTCTCTTAAATTCTAATATTTTATAACGAACAAGCTCTTTAATAGGAGTTCTTTTTCTATGTAATTTATCCACTAAAAAAGTAGTATTTGATTCTTTTCTTACCACAGTAGAATAAGGCTGTGAAAAAATAGAAATATTTTTTCCATCTAATCTTACGTGCCCGCCTATACTTCCATCTCTTTTACGAGCTGCCAAAGAAATAGCCTTAGCAGAATAAAGCATGTTTTTACATTCCATGTAGTCTAAAAAGGGTTGATTCCAAATCGTATAATTCGGTATAGAAACATTCTTTAACTTAATTTCTAAATCTGCGATCAAAGCATCAATTTTATTTAAACCTTCTAATAATCTTACAGGGCCTATTTTAGACCAACTTTCTTTTTGTAAAATATTCTTTAAACTAGTAGCACTTACACCACCTTTTTGTTCAAATATAGCTTTATATTCTGTAATATACGGAATAAATAATTCTTTATTAACTTTAAACTTAATGTTTAAGGCATATTTTGCCGCAGATTTTCCTGATCTAGTGCCAAAAACAGCCAACTCTGTTAAAGATGTAGAACCCAACCTGTTAGCTCCAAATAAACCGCCCATCGCTTGACCTGCTGCATAAAACCCATTAATTCCATTTTTTACAGAACCTTCTCCTGTTCCTCCTACACTTGCTCCTTCATTGTTTACCCTTACTCCACCCATCATATAATGAGCGCCAGGACGTACCTCCCATACTTTTTCTACTTTTGCCGCTTCTTTCCCTAGCGCTTGCCTTGCATTAATATAAGCTGTAGGCAAACTAGTTTCTAAATACCTCATAAAATAAGGACCGGATTTTGGTAACTTTTTATTCGCTGTCATATCCAAATAAGCTCCTCCATTTGGACTTCCTCTTCCATCTGCAACTGCTCGCATTATAGCTTCCGAACATGCTGCCCTTGTTCTTAAATGAACACCGTCTAATATAACTTTTCCATTTTTATCTCTCAAAACTCCTAAGTAACTGGCTGTACTTGGTTCTCCAGCTAGAAGTCCTTCATAAGAAGGAGGAGAAGCTAAACAAAATGGCAAAAACTGTAGTTGTTCCATATCTACTAAGTCAGCTCCTGCCCTCATTGCAATTGCATAACTATCTCCAGTATTACCTCTCATTGTATCTGTCTTAGGAAAAAAAATAGTAGACAAACCGCCTGCTGCGATTATTACTGCGGGAGCTTTGATTGCTAACAAAACTCCATTACTAGCATCATAAACAATACCACCATGTATTTTTTTTGCTTCTTCATTTTTTTGTTTATCTTCTACTATGACATCTAAAAACCATGCATCTTCAATATAGTCAATATTCTTTTCCTTAATTACCGAGTCCCAATTAGCATGTCCAAAAGCTACTCCATGATTTTCATGCCCTACTGATCTGTTTCTATTATGACCTCCCATCGGCAGAGGCAAAGACTGAGGCCCCCCTTTTTCTTTATTTATTGCCGGTCTTAATCCATGCATGCGGTAATTATCATATGCTTCCTTAGAATATTTAGAAAATGTATCTGTTATATTTTTAAGAGGCAAATCTCCACCAGCTAATTTTACATTTTCTGACAAAACTTCTTCGCTATCGTCTTCAGACCCAGACTCTCTAACTGTTGCAAGTCCTTCTGAAATTTTTGTATCAGAACTACCTAGTGGGTCTTTTGAAACTAATATCACTTTTGCACCTTGTTCAGCAGCAGCATATGCAGCTTGAGAACCAGCACCTCCTGAACCGACAACTATTACGTCATATTCCAACCATTTAATATTTATTGACATTAAACTTGACTCCCAAGAAATTTATTACAAAAGAATAAAGCATCATACAATTTTGTCTATATTGAATTTTATATAAATGATTTGTAATAATTACTTATTTAAGAGAAAATATGTTATGGAAAAATCAATTAATCAAAAATCTGCCTCAATTAGAGTAGTTGCAATGCCTGCAGATACTAATCCCTCAGGGGATATATTTGGGGGATGGGTTTTAAGTCAAATGGATTTAGCTGGAGGAGTATTAGCTAGTCAATTCTCAAAAAAGAGAATGACGACCGTAGCTATTAATAGTATGCGTTTTCATAAACCCATAATGGTTGGAGATTTAGTTAGCTTTTATACAGAAGTAAGCTCTCTTGGAAAAACATCTATAACTATTGACATACAAACATACGTAACTCGTAAAAATGTTTTATTAAAAGAAAATCAAGAAATAAAAGTTACAGAAGGTAAATTTGTTTATGTATCTATAAATGAATCAGGTGAACCTATTCCAGTTAAAGATACTTAGTTATAATAACATATCTTCCCATATATTTTGAGCCCAATCCCAAGCATTTTTTTTAATAATTTTAGAAGATTTTGGAGACAAACCTGATGAAGTTGGAATTATTTTCTTTGAATTTGTATCATAAGTATACACTGCACTGACCGATATTCCTTCCTTATCTGATACTAAACTATAACAAGTATTAATCATTGATGGAGTTAATTTTTCCATATCCATTAATTCTGATACTACAGCAAGACCACAAACTTTTCCCATAGAATTTGCTATATAACCTGACTTTGGAACTCTGCCAACANNTGATTGAGATGTTGAATCTCCGATAATAAAAACATCTTTTTGTATGGTTGAACTAAAATCAAACGCATTTACAGAAGCCCAATTTTTTCCATCCTNTACTAAATTATTATCTTTTAAAAANTTTGATACTCTTTGTTTCGGAATTATATTANCNACATCACATTTNATATCNTCAAAGTCAGTTATTAGAACACGGTNATTATCAACTCCTACAACACCAGAATTTGCCCTNTATTCAATAATATTGGAATAGTTAGTTTTCCAAAANTCCATAAANAGNTTGCCCTTAGATACAATTTTTTCATTAGCATCTAAAATAATTAATTTTGACCTTTTCTTGTACTTGCTTAAATAAGAAGCAATAAGAGAAGCTCTTTCNTAAGGACCAGGAGGGCATCTATATGGACTTAAAGGTATAGATATACAAACAACTCCTCCATCATTTATATTTTTAACTTGTTTTGCTAATAATTCTGTTTCTTTACCTGCTTTCCACGCAGCTGGAAAAACTATATTACTATCATTAGTCCAATTTTCAATATTTGAATAATCTAATTCAATACCTGGTGATAAAATAAGCTTGTCATATTCTATTATGTTATCTTCGGTAGATATGTTTTTTTTATTAAAGTTTATTTTTTCTGCCTTTTCATGCAAAAATTCTATTGAATAATTATTTTTAAGTGAGTCATAACTGAATGTAATATCATCCATAGATTTTAAGTCTCCAATAACCCAATTTGAAACCGGGCANGATTGAAAGTCTTTGTTTTGCTCTATAACTGTNACGCTTATTGAAGGATTTAGTTTTTTTATTGTCTTAGCCGCACTAAGCCCACCCCATCCAGCTCCTAATATTACGACTTTACTCACATTATTTGCATATGAGTTACTAATAGAAGTTAATGAAGTGACACTTCCTAAAATTGATATATTAAAAAAATGCCTAATTAATTCTCTTCTATTCATCTTTCTTACCTGCTTTAGAAAAATATCTAGCCAATAACATTAACTGATCATTAGAATAACCTTTTGAGATTAACTGCATAAGATAATGTTTTCTCTTATCTNGTTTATAATCTATTAAATTTAAATAAATATAATCTTGGTTTAAACCAAAAATTACAGGTATTGAAGAATCCGTTGTATTACCATGACAACCTAAACATGGTAAAGCTAAACTCTGCCCTTCAAAATCTTCTGCTTTAGCAGAAAAACTAAAAATCACAATTATTACTAAAATATAATGTAAAAACCTCATAAACATTTTTTTATCATATTACTTTTAAGTAGTAAATTAAAGGACCTGTATATTTTAAATATGTTATAGTAAAATAAATTATTTAATAATTATTAATGGTATGCGCANATGACTAATAATAAAAATGGCCCACTTAAAGATATTTTAGTAGTTGATTTAACAAGAGTATTAGCAGGACCTTACGCAACAATGGTTTTATCGGATTTAGGAGCTAGAATAATTAAAGTAGAACCTCCTAANGGCGACGACTCTCGAGAATTTAGTCCATTTGTAAAAAATCAATCAGCTTATTTTGCTTCACTTAACAGAGAAAAAGAGAGNATTAAACTAGATCTTAAGGATACAGAAGATAAGTTAATATTTAACAACTTACTTAAACAAGCTGACATTCTAATTGAAAATTATAAACCTGGTACTATGGAAAAGCTAGGATATGGTTTTAATTACTTGAAAAATAAATTTCCAAACCTAATATATGCCTCCTGTAGTGGATTTGGACAAACTGGCCCTTGGTCCAAAAAACCAGCTTATGACATGATAGTCCAAGGCATGGGTGGACTAATGAGTGTCACAGGATATGAAAATCAGGAACCAGTAAGGGTAGGTACATCGATAGGTGATATTGCTGCTGGTCTATTTACTACCATTGGCATTTTAAGTGCCCTTTTAGATAGGCATAACAATAATAAAGGGCAATCAATTGATGTTTCAATGTTAGATTGTCAAATAGCCATACTGGAAAATGCTATTGCACGTTTTTATGCTACTGGAAAAAGTCCTCCACCAGGAGGCTCAAGACATCCTGCTATAGCGCCTTTTGAATGTTATAGATGTAAAGATGGATATATAGTTATGGCATGTGGCAATAACACTATGTTTAATAGGCTATGTGAAATTATTAATCACANAGGTTTAGCTAAAAATGAAAAATTTAAAAGTAATGCTAAAAGGGTAGAAAATGTGATAGCGCTAAAAACAGAGCTTGAAAAAATATTTTCTCAAAATACAGTTAATTTTTGGATAACAACACTGGAATCGGTTAACATTCCTGTTGGTCCTTTAAATAATATAGAAGAGGCTGTAACATCGGAACAAATTCAAAAAAGAAATATGATAGTTGAGTTAAAGGACTCAAATTTTTCTGGATTTAGAGTTGCTGGAAATCCTATCAAAATGTCTCTTCATGATGATAAAAAATATAGAGATAAAGTTCCTTTACTAGATGAGCATAGAAGTGCTTTGATAAATGAATTTAATCTTTTAAAAAAAGAAAAATAATATGATTTTTTCCTTTGAAATGTTTTTATCTTTTACACTAATTATATTTTCTATAATTGGTTATTCATGGAAAAAATTTCCTATAGATGCGGTTTCAATTTCAGTCTTAGGTTTGCTTTTTTTTCTTTTTGAAATATTTCCTGTAGAAGGGCTAGGTTTTGACAACTTTATAGCGGGTTTTTCAAATCAAGGTTTACTAACTGTTATGGCACTTCTTGTTGTAGCTCAGGGAGTTTATTCAACTGGTATATTAAATACTTTTGTTGATAATATTATGCATTTAAATAGAGACTTTAAAACAGATAGAACCACAATGTTAATAATACTTTTATTAATTGTAGCTATAGTATCTAGCATAATGAATAACACACCAATTATAATTATATTTATACCGCTAATCTCAATAATTGCTGAAAAAATGAATCTTTCTATCAGTAAAGCATTAATTCCATTGAGTTATGCAGGAATATTAGGTGGTATGACAACATTAGTTGGTTCAAGTACAAATATAATTGGAGCGGAGGTAGCTAGTGATCTAGGAGTTAAAAATATACACTTTTTTAGTGTTACTATTCCAGGCTTATTTATTGCAATCCCAGGAATATTATTTGTAATTTTTGTTCTACCAAAATTGATGCCTGATAGAAAAAAATCTAAAAATATTATTGCGTCTGAATCAAATAATTTTATGGCTCAAATAGAAGTAAATATTAATAATGAATTAATTGGAGAAGAAATAACAAATGGTAAACTTGAATTATTAAAAGATATGCAAATATTAATGATACAAAGAGGTGAACATTCTATATCTCCATATATTAAAACAAAAATTCAAACAGATGATATAATAGTTGTTTCTGCAGCAAGAAAAACAATTGAAAGTGCCCTTATAAAATTTGGAGACCAATTACATCCTACTATTGATGCCGAAAATAACCATTATTATGAGCCAGACGATAAACAACATCTTGCAGGAGAGCAAGTTCTCGTAGAGGCCTTAATTTCTCCTCAATCTAGAATGGCAGGAAGAGAGCTTGAAGAAACAAGGTTTAGAAGACTAACTAATTGTATAGTTCTAGGTATAAAAAGAAATACACGAATTATCAGAGAACAAATTACAAATATAGTTTTAGAAGAAGGAGATGTGTTATTAATTCAAGGTTCTAAAAAATCTATAGAAAATATTAAAAACTCTCCAGATGTTATTTTGTTTGATTACACCTCATCAATACTTCCAAGAAAAAAATATGCTAGAAGGTCTCTAATAATATTTTTATTAACAGTGTTTGGTATAGCCTCTGGTATTATTCCAAGCGTAGCTGCTGCAATGATAGGAGCTTCTGCAATGTTACTCTTTAGAGTGTTGAGTGCAGAAAGAGCAATAAATTCATTAAACAGACATGTTTTTCTTACTATTGTCGCCATGTTAGCGTTAAGTAGCGCAATTGAAGCTACAGGACTAGCACATTATGGGGCATACCATGTTATTCAATTTTTTGATAATTCTAATCCTGGTATAATTTTGTCTGTTTTATTTTTATTTGTAGCTCTAATGACAAACTTCCTAACCAATAATGCTAGTGCTGCTTTATTTATGCCATTAGGAATATCAATAGCTTCGTCATTAAATTTAGACCCTATACCATTCATAATAACCATAATATTAGCTGCTAATTGCTCTTTTGCAACACCATATGGTTACCAAACAAATTTACTAGTAATGGCAGCTGGAAATTATAAATTCAAACATTTTATAATTGGAGGAATTCCTCTAACAATTATCTGCTGGATTTCATTTAGTTTGTTTGCACCATGGTATTATGGTCTATATTAATAATTATTTATGTAGTAAGGTATAAATATGACTATATCTATTAAAAAACCACTGCAAATATTTTATGGCACTTCGCCTCAAATGTGTGCATATCTTCCAGAAAAAGATGAAAAAAAAATAATTACTGAGATATCTGGTCCAAATAGTAATGAAATAAATTTTATTTTAACTAATTCTGGTTTTAGAAGATCTCATAGGACAGCATATAGACCTGCCTGTAACACATGTAATGCATGCATTCCAGTTAGAATTGATATAAAAAATTACATACCTAATAGATCAACGAAAAGAGCAAAAAAGAAAGCTTCAGATCTTACATATTTAGAAAGACCGCCTATAGCAACTCGAGAGCAATTTGACCTATTTACAAAATATCAAAATGCTAGGCATTATGATAGTGATATGGCTAGTATGAATTTTTCAGAATATAGAGCCATGGTTGAAGATACACCAGTAGATACTTATATTTATGAATTTAGAGATAATGATAATAATTTAGTTGCTGCAAGCCTAACAGATAAAGTGTCAGATGGTCTAAGTGGTATATATAAATTCTTTCATCCAGATAGAAGCAGGGATAGTATAGGAACATGGTTAATTGATTGGCACATAGAAGAAACAAAAAAACTCGGTTTACAATATGTTTATCTAGGTTATTGGATTAAAGAGTCTAAAAAAATGGCATATAAAAGTAGATATTCAGGATTACAAAAATTAGTAAATAATAAATGGATAGATTTTGAAAAAATTTAAGACATATAAAGGGGAAAAATATGAAAAATAAAAAAAATTTTCTTAAAAGAAGACAATTACTTGTTGGCGCTACAGCCCTGACCGCAGCTGCTGGATTGCTCGCAAGCTGTAAAGAAAAAATAGATGGTGGCACTCCTGATAATCCAGGAAAATCAACTTCTATATCAAAGGGAATTATTCAATGGAAAATGATAACATGCTGGCCACGAGATTTTCCTGGAGGCGGAACTCAATCACAAAAGCTTGCAAAAAGAATAACAGAATCTTCAGGAGGAAAATTAGAAGTTAAAAACTTTGCTGCAAATGAAGTAGTTCCTGCATTTGAAGTATTTGATGCAGTTAGAGAAGGCACTGCTGAATGTGGACATGCTGCGCCTTATTATTGGATTTCAAAACATAAAGCTATACCATTCTTTTGCACAGTTCCTGGCGGAATGACTGCAATGGAAAAAGCAGCCTGGATAATATATGGTGGAGGGCAAGAATTATGGGATGAACTATATGGTGAATTTGGTGTTAAAAGTTTCTTGGCAGGTAATACTGGTGTACAAATGGGTGGATGGTTTCAAAAAGAAATTAACTCCATGGAAGATTTTCAGGGAATAAAAATGCGCATGCCTGGATTAGGCGCTGAAGTAGTAAATAGAATGGGAGGAACAGCTGTAAACATGCCAGCCGGAGAGATTATGCCAGCATTACAATCAGGAGTTATAGATGCAGCAGAATGGGTTGGACCATGGAATGATTTAGCGTTAGGTTTTTATAAAGTTGCAAAATATTACTATGGGCCAGGATTCCATGAAGGAGGCACAGCAAACGAGTTAATAATTAATAAAGCAAGTTTTGAATCTCTATCAAATGATTTGAAATCATTGGTAAGGGATGCATGCCACGCGACCGCATTAGAAGGACCAAGTGAATATTTTGCAAATAGCGGATATTCATTAGACGTTTTAAAACAAGAACATAATGTAGATGTTAGACCTTTTCCTAAAGATGTTTTAAACAACATGTTTAAAATTTCAAAACAAGTAGTTGAAGAGACAGCGTCTTTAGGACCGCTACATGAGAAAATTTATAATAGTTGGAACAATTTTTTAAATCAGTCAATGAGGTATCAACAATATGGTGACTTTGGTTATATGAGAGATAGGGCCCTAGCCTACGAAAAATCATAGGAGAAATAATATGAAAAATAAAAAGAAGTTGCTTAAAAGAAGACAAGTGCTTATAGGAGCAACAGCTCTAACTGCAGCTACTGGATTGCTTGCAAGTTGTAAAGAAAATGTAGATGGAGGTACTCCTGAAAACCCATCTAAATCAAGTGCAATTTCTAAAGAAATAATTGAGTGGAAGATGGTTACCACTTGGCCAAAAAACTTTCCTGGTTTAGGTACAGGAGCGCAAAGAATTGCAGATTCTATTACCGCTATGTCAGATGGTCAACTAAACGTGAAACTTTATGCAGGTGGTGAATTAGTTCCTCCTTTTGAATGTTTTGATGCCGTAAGCCAAGGAACTGCTCAAATGAGCCATGGCGCCAGTTATTATTGGATTAACAAAAATAGATCAATGCCATTTTTTGCAACTGTGCCTGGAGGATTAACAGCACAAGAACACGATGCATGGATACACTATGGAGGAGGACAAGAATTATGGGACGAACTTTATGCAGAATTTAACTTAAAAGGCTTTTTAGGCGGTAATTCAGGTGTGCAAATGGGAGGATGGTTTAAAAAAGAAATAAACACATTAAATGATTTTAAGGGTCTAAAAATGAGAATGCCTGGTCTAGGTGCAGAAGTAATTAATAGAATGGGAGCAACTGCTATATCACTACCTGGAGGAGAAATTATGCCAGCACTTGAATCAGGCGCAATAGATGCAACTGAATGGGTAGGACCTTATAATGATCTAGCTTTTGGTTTTTATCAAGCAACAAAATATTATTATGGACCTGGTTTTCATGAACCAGGAACTCATACTGAGTGCATGGTTAATAAAAAGGAATATGATAGTCTTCCAAAAAATTTACAAAAAATTGTAGAGCATGCATGTGTTTCAGAAAACAATAGAATGTTAGCTGAGTTTACTAGAGGAAACAGTGCAGCCCAAAGAAAATTAATAAATGAGCATGGAGTAATAATTAATAACTTTCCAAAAGAAGTTTACAATACAATGTTTAAATTAAGTGAAGAAGTTGTTGCTGAGACAGCAAATGAAGGAGAAATAAATAAAAGAATATATAATTCTTGGATAAAATTTAAAGAAGATGTAAGAGAAAGAGCGCCATTTTCTGAGCAAGGCTATATGGAAAGACGAGGTTAATTATTTTTAACCTCTCTTTTACACAATGGTATTAGAATTATAGGAATTAATGCTATCCAAACTATAGTAAACATAATATTGTTAACAGCTATGATAAACCCTTCTCTTTGTCCTAACATTTCAGCAGCAATAATAGTTTTATAATTTGGATCTAGATTAGAAATCATAGGTAAGCTACTAAATAAACCTTCCATTTTTTGTTTTATACCGGATATTATTTGGGGACCATCAGATACTATACTAGAAATATCTCCGTATGATATAAAACTTAACTTTTCTAAAAATATATTTGCTATAGCAATAGATACTGCTCCACCTCCTCGTAAAACTAGGTTAAACACCGAAGCAGCATTTTGAATTCCTGCTTGAAGTACAAATTGCATAGCTAAATATTGATTACCAATCCAAAGTAATTGTGACCCTATTCCTCTTAAAACTTGTGGAAGAAAAAGTTCCTCAAATCCAAATTCAGATGTAAGGAAAGATAATTGCCAAGTTCCTATGATAGCAAACAAACATCCGCTAATGATTAAAAATCTAGGGCCAAAAAAATTAAGTAAGATGCCTACAAATGGCCCTATGACCATGGAAGCCATTCCCATTACAGAAACCATTATTCCAATTTCCCAAGGACCAATTCTTCTTACTTCGCCTAAATAAACTGGCAATAAAAAAATAGGAGCATAAATTATTATTCCAAAGACAATTACATTTATACATCCTATAACAAAATTTCTGTCACCAAATATTCTTAAATCAATTATTGGATACTTTGTTGTTAGTTCTCTAATAATAAAAAGAATAAAACAAGTTATTGATATAATAGTCGCAATTCTTATTTCAGCTGCATATAACCAATCTAATCTGGAACCTTCTTGCAACATAATTAATAAAGATAATAAAGCAATTGCCAATAATGCAATTCCATAATAATCAATTCTTTTTGCTAGCTCAGGTTCCTTATCATTTAAATCTACAAAAAAATAAGCAAAAATTAATATAATTATACCTATAGGCAAATTAAATAAGAACATCCATCTCCAACTCAACATCTCTGTCATGAATCCACCAATTACCGGACCAAATGCGATTGAAGACCAACCTATAGTTGCTGTTAAAGCTAAAGCGAAAGGTAATTGTTTAGGTGTAAATAATATATAAATGCATGAAAACATCAAAGGCATTAAAGCCCCACCAAAAAATCCCTGCATTATTCTGAATGTTACCAACAAATAAAAATTATTAGTTAATCCACAACCTATGCAAGCAATTAAAAAACCTGATAAAGCAATAAAAAATAAAGTCTTTATAGACAATAATCTCGACAACCATCCTGCAAATGGAATTATAACTACTTCAGCAATTAAATATGCAGACATTACATATGAAACTTGATCCAAACCAACATTTAGAGCGCCTTGAAGATTCCTCAAGGAAGAACCTACTATTTGCATGCTAACCACATTTAGAACAAAACCAAATAATATGATTAAGAACATACATAAATTTTTATAATTTAAACCTGACAAAGATTTTCCTTAATTATAAATAAAAAATATTTTAAAATTTTACGATGTAATATATCCTATAATATGCTTATAATAACAATTGTTATTTTTTAACTACAAATATGCATTTTATGAGGATCTAAATTGACAGATAATGATATAGAAGTTTGGGGTCATCTAACTTTTAGACCATTTAGAATTTACTGGGCACTTGAGGAATTTAATTTATCTTATACCAGTCACCGAATAGGTTCTCGTACAGGTGAAACTCAAACACCACAATACCTAAAAATGAATCCTAAAGGTAAGATACCTTTGTTTAGACATAAAGATATATATATCAGCGAAAGTGCGGCTGCTATGAATTACGTAGTAAATAATTTTGCACAACCTAATAATTTTTATCTACCCAATAACCCAAAAGACAAATCTAAAATTGACGAGTGGTCATACTGTTGTGCTATGGAATTAGATGCATTAGGTGTTTATATTATGCGCAGACATCAAACTGAGGACAAATTTGGCTTAGCTAATATATATGGAGAAGCCCCTAATGCAGTAGAATCAGCTAAATCACATGTAAAGAGAATGTTGGATGCTGTTGAACGTGATGTGCCCGATGAAAATTGGCTAATAGGTAAAAATCCAAGCTGTGCAGACATAATGTTTATGAGTTGTTTACAAGTAATCAAATTATATAAAATAGAGATTAAGAGTAAAAAAATTCAATCTTACTTTGAAAGATCTTCCGAAAGAGAACAATATAAGAAAGCCATGATAAAAACATATGGACATCCAACTCTTGAAGATTTTCTAAATAATAGAAGTTAAATAGGAATACATCAATGAAAAATCATGGTCCCTTATCTGGAGTAAAAGTTTTAGACCTTACCGCTATGGTATCAGGTCCTGTATGTACTATGATGTTAGGTGATCAAGGGGCAGATGTCATTAAGATTGAGCCCTTAGATGGAGAATTAACCAGAAAAGTTGGTAATTCTAATAATGGAATGACAACCACATTCTTGTGTTGTAATAGAAGCAAAAGGTCGCTTGCGCTTGACCTAAAAAAGAAAAATGGAATAAATATTCTAAAAAAATTAATAAAAACAGCAGATGTACTTGTCCAAAATTTTAGACCAGGAACAATGAAGAGAATGGGTCTAAGTTATGAAGAAGTTACTAAAATAAATAAAAAAATTATATATGCTTCAATTAGTGGTTTTGGAGATAAAGGTCCATATTCAAGTCAAAGAGTATACGATCCAGTTATACAAGCGCTATCTGGCTTGGCAGACATACAAAGAGATCAAGAAACAAATTTTCCAAAAATGGTAAGAACAATTATACCAGATAAAACAACTGCTATGGCTGCTGCACAGGCTATCAGTTCTGCATTATTTTATAGAGAGCGATATGGAAAGGGTCAACATATAAAAATAGCTATGCTAGATGTAATGGTATCTTATTTGTGGCCTGAGGGAAGTGCTTCATTATCTTTTGTAGGAAAAGAAGGAAATCCAGCAGCTGGGCAAATGGGATTAGATTTAGTTTTCGAAACAAAAGATAAAAAATACATAACAGCCGGTGCAGTTACAGATAAAGAATGGCTAGGAATGTGTACAGCTTTCAATAAGCCTGAATTATTAACAGATGATAGGTTTTCGACTCCTAGAGCTAGATTTGATAATAAAACAGAAAGACGAATTATAATTGCGAATGAAATAAAAAAACATAATTGCTTAGAAATTTTAAAAAAGTTACATGAAAACGAAGTTCCGAGTGCTCCAATACTTTCGAGAGAAGAGCTTCTTGAAAATGAACAAATTGTTGAAAATAAAATAATAGAATTTCATGATAGTAAAATATTTGGAAAAGTAAGGTCTCCGCGGCCTGCACCAATTTATTCTGAGTCAGATATTAACGGCGCACAACTAGCTCCACTCCTAGGAGAAAATAGCATAGAAATACTTGAAGAATTAGAATTTACTACAAACGAGATTGAAACATTTATAAAAGATAAAACTATATCTATTGCTAATTAGAACAATCTCTATCAACCATATTATTACTCATTTCAGTTTTACATAAAATAGCAGTTGCAAATTGTGTATTACCTTCATCAATATTTTTTAAAACTGCATAAGTAAAATTAGCTTTATAAAAATTTGCTTTTTTATATTTAATATTATTTAGTATTGCCTTAAAAAATATAGCCCTTCTAAGTGAACTTTTACTAAGATTTGCCCCTGTTAAATTAGAATGACTAAAATTTACACCTCGCATTTTAGAATTACTCAAGTCAGCTGACATTAAATTACTTTTATTTATTAAAGATAATGATAAAAAAGTACCACTTAAATTTGCATTTATAAATGACGATCCGGTTAGAATAGCTTTTTGAAAATTTGCTTTTGTAATTACTGATTTATCAAATATAGAATTCTTAAATGTAGTTCCATAAAGTTTTGCTTCATTAAAAGAAGTATTAGAAAAATTAGAGTTAACTACAGCAGAAGAAATGAGATTAACATTATTAAATATTCCATTAGTAAAAATAGAGTCTTCTATAGAAGAACTAGGCATATCAGTATTATTAAAACTAGCATTCGAAAAGTTGCTAGATTTTATTATAACTGCAGCAAACTTAGCATCATCAAAATTCGTTCCAGTCAAATTAGAATCCGTTATAATGACTCTATCTAGATACTGTCCTGAAAAATTTGCACCACTTAGATCACATTTATTACACCTTCCTTCACTTAAAAAAGTTTTTAAATGCTCCTCATCATAAGCAAAGCAATTATTAATCAAAAGAATTAAAATACTAACATAAATTATTAAGTTCAAAAATTTTCTCCATATTCTCTATGGTGGGCGATATTGGATTTGAACCAATGGCTTCCTCGATGTCACCGAGACACTCTACCCCTGAGTTAATCGCCCATGATTATTATTAAAAATATAGATATCATAAAATTATTAGAAAAAATATTATTATTAACCAAACAAAGGACAAAATTTGCAAAATATAGTCTTTTAAAATTGCATCTGTAGGATCCCCCATATACTTTCCCTTAAAAGCAATATAAGCATATCTCATAAACAGAAAAATAAAAGGTATTACAGATATCCATATATTTTTATTACCATGACGTTCTATTACATCACTATCCAGTGCAAATGCTAAATATGAAAGCAACGTTAAACTCAATGAAGAAATTAGTACAATTTTTAGTAATTTAAGATTCCAATTGGCTGATAACTTATTTTTATTACCAACTAATTGGCCCATTCTTTTACCAGCAGCTAAGCTTAAGGAAGCAAATGTAATAATTAATAATGTCCAAACTGACTGGTCAATATTAGTAGCTATACCTCCTGATATTATTCTTATTAAAAAGCCTGTACTTACAAATATTATATCAAAAAATATTATAAATTTAAAAATACAACTATATAAAATATTTAATAAAATATAACCTAATATAAAAACGAATACTTCAGGTATTATTATATAAGAAATAACAATTGATAAAAAACTTAATACCAAAGATAAATAAATTCCATGATTTAATAAAATACTACCGTTAGCTATAGGCCTATTTTTAGTTCGCTCATCATCTTTATCTCTTTTATAATCTATAACATCATTAAAAACATATACTGCACTAGCAGCTATACAAAATAACAGAAAAGTATATATGGAATTTTGAATAGCGTAACTTTCCAATTGAAACGGACTAAACAATACCGGAAAGAATATAAGTAAATTTTTTATCCAATGCGCTGGTCTTATTATTATAAAAAAATTATTAATCATTAAATATTTATTTCCGTTATATTTTCAAACATGTTAATTAAATATATATACAATAATATTATGATTGGTAATATATAGATAATGTATCTAACAAAATTGATAATAATTAAAGCTTCAATCATAGTCTATTTTTTAAATAGTGCTTTAGCATTTGATGAGTCATGCATCAATTCTAATAATTTTCCGTTTTGCTTATACAAAGATTCTGAAATCTCATTCAAAATTTTAAGGTATGAAGAAGGAGAAGATAAAGAAGAAGTAGGCTGGCATAAAGTAAAATTTAATAAGTTAAAAAATGGATATGAGGTAATAACAAATGGGTATGTTGAAGTACCGTATTTGTTACTTTTGGAATATGTCTTCCAATATTCAGCAAAATCTTTATGGATTGATAACAATTTACAAAGCTATGAAGGTAAAGTAGATGATGATGGGGATGAATATACTATATCAATAAATAAAATTAACAATGAATTAAAAATTACTGATAAAGATGGTGAAACCAAAATAGTTAATTCTGCTTTTCCGTCTGTCCATTGGCATCCTCATGAACTTAAAGCTAAAACTATTATTAATTTGCTAACTGGAGATGTCGTGGATATCAGTATATCGCGCATAGATAATAATACATGGTATTTTGACGGAGAAATAAAATACTTCATATCATTTGACGAATCTGGTAAATGGACTGGGTTAAAATTTAAACCTGATGAAGATTCTATTATGGAATATATTTGCGATAATTGTAATTAACTTTTTAAAAATACGATATAAATTGTAAAATCCTATCGTAATTATTTCCAAAATCACTTCTACCAGAACGAGATGCAGACCTAATATCAATTTTAATGTCATCAGATATTAATTTTTCTATTCTTACTATAAAATCATCTTTGAAACCATACCAAAAACTAACTGCTTCCCCCTCTATTATTCCTTCTTCTAAATTTTGGTATGTAATATTAATATTCATTTTTGTAAAAACGAATATTGATTTATTAAATATCTCTTCAATGTTGCTATTATTAATATATACTGATTTAAGATTATTATAAGGTTTATTAAATCCTCCATACCGTTGTAAAAAGCTGTTTTCATCTTCAATTGGATCATGCTTAGCAATTTTAAAAGAAATTTTATCATCATAATTAGTAGTTATATCATTCATAAAAGGATAGCTCTTTAAAGAAATAATATATCCATAAAATATAACAATAATAAATACACTGACTAAAAATGTAATAAGAGAAATAAAAACAGCAAAAATTTTACTTTGACGTTTAAATGAATACCCTAATGATACAAGGCTTATCATTGAAGTAAAAATCGCTACATATATGGCGTATTTTGTAAAAATAGATAAAGAAACACTAAGACTAAATATATTTAATCTATGACTAATAACCCCTGAAAATAGTAAAGCTAATGTTATAAATAGTGATATAAAAGAAAACATAACTATATAATTATCTCTATTAGTACTTTTTTTATATTTAAAATTAGCCAATATAATATCCTTAATGAAATATATATTTAGATTAATATTATAAATAAAAATAACAATTATATTTTTATTTATTTAGATAAAAATTATTAAATAAATTATTATTAAGTATGGATGAAATAAAAAAAAATAATTTAAAAGGCATATTTTGGATGATAGGAACCATTATATGCTTTTGTTTAATGGGAGTAACTATTAAAGAACTCTCATTTAAATATAATTCTTTCGAAATTCAAAATTTTAGAAATATTTTATGTATTCTAATAATAATGTTATTTTATATTTTTAAAAATAATATTAAAATTTCAACTAAACAATTTAAAAATAATTTAATTAGAAACTTCTTTCATTTTATCGGGCAATCTGGTTGGACATATGGATTAACAGTTTTACCGTTAGCAACAGTATTTTCTATAGAATTTACAATGCCTATATGGGCAACAATAATTGCAATAGTTATTTTTAAAGATAAACTAACAGTATTTAAATTCATATTTCTTACATTAGGAATGATAGGAACTTGGGTTATTGTAGTACCCGACACAAATACTATAGATGCAAACTGTATTATTGTTTTAATATCAGCAATTTTCTATGCATTTGCACATAATTATACAAAAATTTTAACTAAAACTGACAATACAATATCTGTAATATTTTGGATGTCTTTAATACAATTACCTTTTACTATAATAGGCTCACTACTATTAGGAAAAATTCAATTTAATATATTCAACGAATTACCCTTAATAATATTACTCGCCCTATCAGCTTTAGGCGCTCATTTTTGTTTAACAAGTGCACTAAGAGCTGGAGAACCTTCTTTAGTTCTGCCAATAGACTATTTGCGATTACCCTTAATATATGTAGTAGGATGGTATCTTTATAATGAATCATTAAGTACTAATATTATTGTAGGAAGTATTATGATTATGACAGGAGCATTTATATTAATTAAAAAAAATGTTAATTAAGATCAGGACTAACAAATTAGTCCTGATCTATAAAAGTGTATTTAAGTAACTATTTTTAAGTTATCTGCTGAAGATTTTCCATTCTGGCCTTCAACTAACTCATATTCTACTTTATCTCCTTCATTTAAAGTATCAAGTCCAGCACCTTGAACGGCTGTGATATGAACAAAAGCATCCTTATCTCCCCCATCTTCAGGACTAATGAAACCATACCCTTTTTTCGGATTAAACCACTTTACAACACCTACTGGCATATTATATTTCCTTATCTTTATAAATTCAGGAGATCCAAATTGTAAATTCTTACATTCGTCTGGTTAAAAACTCCTTTTACATCTACATAGCAGTCTTTTAAAAACTTCAATAGTAGCGCGGCCAGGTTCCAGCTAACCAACTAAAACCGCTTACAGACTATACATTAAATAGACTATTCTGGCAAATTTTCTTACTTCTCTCTAGTAGTTAATAAAACTTGATCTTGTTCATATATAGAAATTTCATCCTTACCAACTAACCTATTTATTGATTCTTTCACCATTTGTTGAGGTATTTTAGGTCTTTTTATCAACTCTTTTGCAAAATGAATTGCATTATTAAAAGGATCATCAGAAACATGTTCACACAAACCCCATTCTAAAATTTCTTCAGAAAATAATTTTTTACATGCTAAACCAATTAACTTAGCTTTTACTGGTCCGACTATTGATAATAACTTGGGTAAAGTTCCCCAAGCATAAGGTATACCTAAATCTACTTCTGGGGCATAAAAATAAGAATCTTTTGAACAATATCTGAAATCACAAGATAAAGCTAAACTCACACCACCTCCTATACAAGCTCCCTCTATAGAAGCTATAGAAATCTGTGGTATGTTGGTCCATGCATTACACATGCGCAATCCTAATCTATTATGTATCCTTGCTTCAGCTAAATCTAAACCTAATCCAAAAGCATTTTTTTCTTTTATATCATTTCCAGATGAAAAATTACCATCAGAACCTGAGAGTATCACTATTTGAATGTCCGTATTATCTCTCAAATCTAATGCAATATTTTCTAGCTCAATTTTTAAACTATCTGATAGAGCATTTCTTTTTTCAGCATTATTTATTTCTATTGATAAAATTCCTTTTTCAATTTCTTTTATCAAAACTAAACTTTTTTTCATTTTTAACTCTTTACAGAAACTTTTCCTTTTGCTTCAGGAAATACCCATAAGCCAATTATCATTAATATTTGAACTAGAATTATGATTCCTACATTACCATATTTTTTAAACATCAAACTTAAGGGTAATAAATAATAATCATAGAGAATAGCAACCCTGCTTATATCAGGGTTGTAATAAATTATGACACTAAAGCCTACTAACATTACTAAACAAGACAAAATTATTTTATATTTTATTGGCATACATAATTACTTTTTATATTTTTCGTTATAACCATTAAATAGGTGTCCTATTAAACCCCTATTTAAATCTGAACTCTTGAATAACCAGTCGGCAATAGGAAAAGTTAAATTCATATTTACTTTTGTCATAATTCCTTGATCATGATGAGCTGCATGATGTCTACGTAAAGTATTAACAAAAGGCAAATTTCTTAAAATAAAATTATCTCCTACATGACAACAAAAATGCATAGTTTCATAAATTAAATACATAGAAGTCGTAGTAATTATAAATAACCATCCTACATTTGCATTAATTAACCATGTTAATAAAATTACACCTGGAATTGACATGAAAGTAAATATTATAAGAGCATAAGGCGGAAAAAATGTTACTCTCCAGTCATGTGGCCCAGCAAATCTCATTTCCTCTTTACTAAAAAATTGATGATGTTGTTGCACATGCCGAGAATAAATGGCTCTAGCTCCTGGAAAATTTTGAGGTCTATGCATTACATATTTATGAAGAGCCCATTCAAATATATTACAAACTAAAAAAGTAAAAAATACGATTAACAATTCTATATTTTTTAAATCGCTTATATTCATTATATAAAAACATAACAATAAAAATCCTATTGAATAAATAATGAACACATGCAAAAAGCCATTATACCAGCCATCAATTTTTTCTCTATAATTAGAGCGAAACTTAATTAACTTTTCGTCATCAGAATTTAAGTTTTGAAGTTCCATTTTTTTCCTCATATTTACTTACTAATAAAAACATAATTATGATAATATATCTAATGAATAATTAATTCAATTATTAGAGACTTATAGCTAAAAATTAGGAAAAAAATGAAAAAAAAAATATTATTAATAGGTGGCTATGGATTTTTAGGCAGATGGTTAATTAAATCTCTATCTAAAGAAAATTATGACATTTCTGTATTAGACCCAAAGTTAAGCATAAAAAAACTGAAACAATATAATATTCAATTTTATTTTAAGTTTAGTACCTCTAATAATTTAAAACTACAAAAGGCCTTGAATACAGTTAGATGGGATTATGTTATATACCTTGCAGCTTGGGGTGGAAGTGGGAAAGGACTACTTAAGGCTGCTGATGAAAATTTTAAAGAAGCCATGCAAATAAATGTAAATAACTTTAGAAATATTTTAGAAGAATTTAAGTATAATAAAAAAGTAAAAATAATATGGTCAAGTTCTACCGTAGTTTTTGGAGAAGAGAATGATTATAAAGGTAAAGTAACAGAAAAATCTAGATTACACCCCTCAACTAATTATGGATTAACAAAAGTTTTAGCAGAAAATATAACAGCCTATTATATTAAAAATTTTGAAATGAATATAACAGGAATACGTTTTCCAATTATTATTGGGCCTGAACTATCTTATAGAGGTGTAGCATCAGGAATATCTGATATGGCTAATTTTGCAAAAATATCTAAAAAATCTAAAATACCTATGGTTTCTAGTGCTTTAGACTTAATATATATTAAAGATGCTGTTTCTATATTATTAAAAATAATTAATTCCAATAAAAAAACTAATTACATATATAATTGTCCATCATTTAGAACTAATGCCAAAAAGTTAGCTGATGCGTTTAATAAAAAAATTAATAAAAAAATCATTACAATTAAAAATTTAGGAATTGGAGTAACTTACCCAATTATGAATAGTAATCTAATAAAAAATGATATAAAATTTACACAAAAATATAATTTGAATAGAACAGTATCTGATTGGTATGAATCACTTTAATTTACACTAACATACATTCTACCGATCCTAGATCATAAAAATCCATGACTATATTATCTCCAGCCTGTACAGGTAAAGGTTTTATGCATGTTCCTGTCATAATTATTTGATTTTTTTTTGGAGTAATACTTAATGAACTAAGCTCATTTATAATCCAAGTTAATGCTATAATAGGATCTCCTAATACATTGCTACCTATTCCTCTCTCTGCTAGCTCATTATTCTTATAACAACTAACTTTAAAGGATTTTAAATCTATACTTTTAAAGTCGGTAATAAATACATCACTAAGAACAAAATCTCCTGCACATGCATTATCCGCTATTAGCAAATTAGCACCAATATTTTTAAAATTTGAAAATCTAGAGTCAGGAATTTCAATAGCTGGCCCCACACTATGTATACTCTCTAAAACCTCATCCGTAGAATATTTATCCGAGCGTGGAAAAATATCATTTAATAGTTTAAAAGCAAACTCTGCTTCTACTGTTTTCATTTGATTCTTATCTAAAGGCACTGAATTTCCTGTCTCTTTATATCTTTCTTTAATCAACCTTCCAGCAATAGGACCATCCACACCTATATCTTTCTGTCCTTCTATACTTGATGCAGCTATTTTCCAACCAAATAAATCACTATCACTATATTTTTCATAATCTTCCTGGATTTTATATGCTTCAATTTTATCTTGTGGAACTTTTAAACTATTTATATTTTTATGAATGAATCTTTTATCCCATGCTGCTAGGTATTTACTTAAATTATCTTCTGACAATTTGATCTCCTTTTAAAATTTTTACTTATTGTCTGAACCAAGAGAAATAGAACGAATATGATCAGAATCTTTAGGCATAGCTCCAACTCCTCTAGATAAAGATGATTTTCCTTCAACCACTTTATTCTCTAATACTCCCAAATTTTCAACTACGACTTTTACTACTGAACCTGGTTCTACTGGTCTTGAATTTGCAGGAGTTCCTGTCAAAATTAAATCCCCCTTATTAAAGGTAATAGATTTAGACAAATCTGCGAGCAAATATTCTGGAGACCATAACATATCACTAGTATTCGATTTTTGAACTATTTTATCGTTAACATACGTAGTTATATTTTTATTTCTATAATCCCAATTTAATGCAATATCAGGACCGACAGCACCTAGTGTATCAGTACCTTTTACTCTTACCATGCTATTTTCATCAGTATCTCTAAAATCGTGAAGGCCAAAATCATTAGCAATAGAATAACCCATAATATATTTATTTGCTTCTTCATATTTAATATTTTTAGCTTTTCTTCCAACCACTAGAGCAATTTCTCCCTCGTAGTTTAAATATTTACATCCTAAAGGTCTAACAACATTTTCTTTATGAAAATTTAAACATGAAGCCGGCTTCCAAAAATAAGTTGGTGCTTCAGGTTGAATTCTTTTTAATTCATCTAATCTAGATTTATAATTAAGATGCACACACACAATAAGACGAGGCTTAACAGGAAAAAGAAACTTAATTGAAGTATCATTTATTTTTTTTCCTTCATTATCTGAGTAAGAAAAGTTCTTACCATATAATGTTTCTATTTTTCCATTTACTAAAATTTTTCTAATAGTTTTCATAATGATCAAAAATAACATTTTTAAAAAATTAAAATATAATATAAAATTATTACATATTTGAATTAAATATTAAAAGGAAAATAAATGAAAATATTCGTACTTCTAATAAGTCTTTTATTTATATCATCATGTTCAGTTTATGACTCGGTTAAGCAAAATGCTAGTGATGCATATGAATGGACAAAAGAAAAAGCAAATGCAGCTGTTGACGAGGTAGATAAAGTTATTTCAGAATAAGGTGTAATATTTTTGGAGATATAAAATGGCAAGTCACGCTACTGGTGATGGTAATATTCCTTCAAGGGAGGCAAATAAAAAAGGTTTAAAAAGAATTATGACTGTAGGCGGCGCCTACGGTACAAGAAATTATACTGTTAAAGACTTGAAAGATCAAAAAGGTAAAAACGTTATGATAGAAACTGTACCTTTTTCAATAGAAGAGGCTGCTGCTGCAGAAGAAGCAGGAATAGATACAATGAAAGTAAGGTTTGATCCAAATAATCCAGACTTAGCTATAAATATTAGAAACGCAGCGCCTAATACTTTCATGGCTTTTTCTGTACCATTAATAGCTGCAGCAGATGAAACAGAAGCCGTAAGATTAGCCTACAAAGCAATGGAAATAGGCGCTGATGCTGTCATGACTCAATGGAGTCCTAAACTAATTTCAGCAGCTACAGAAGCTGGTGTCCCTGTCCAAGCTCATGCTGGTTTAGTTCCTAGAAGAAGTACTTGGACAGGCGGCCTAAAAGCTGTAGGTAAAAATATTTCAGAAGCTTTATGGATATTTGAGCAAATTAAAATTTTTGAAGCTGCAGGTGCTTATGCTGTCGAGGTTGAAGTAATCCCTGAAGAATTACTTATTGAAATAAGCAAAAGAACTACTTTATTAACATCATCAATTGGTGCCGGAAGTGGCGGAGATATTCAATTTTTATTTGCAGATGATATTTTAGGCAATAATGGACCTCCATATCCAAGACATTCAAAACAATATAGAAATTTTTATAAACTAAAACAAGAAATGCAAAAAGAGAGGGTTGGCGGATTTAAAGATTTTATCAATGATGTTAAAGAAGGAAAATTTCCTGAAAAACATCATATAGTTTCTGCTCCTGATGGTTTAATAAATGACTTTTTAAAAAAAATTGAAAACAAATAATGAATAAGTTTTTAACTAAAAATGAAGTTAATTTCTTTAATGAAAATGGTTATTTATCTCCTATAAAAATTATGACAGCAGAAAAAGCTAATATTTATAGATCTAAACTAGAAATATATGAAAAAAATAAAGGTCATACTATTAACGGTATAGATAGACATAAATCTCATTTATTATTTCATTGGGTGTATGAAATAGTAAAAAATAAAAGTATTCTTGATTGCATTGAAGACCTTTTAGGTAAAAATATTTTGTGCTGGAGCTCAAATTTTTTTATTAAGGAGCCTAATGACAAAACCTACGTATCTTGGCATCAAGACTCTGAATATTGGGGATTAGAACCAGATGACGTAATAACTGCTTGGATTGCTCTCTCAGATGCTTCAATAGAAACTGGCCCTATGGAAGTAATTCCTAAAAGTCATAAATGGGAAAATCAAATTCATAAAGAAACCTTCAAAAAAAATAACTTATTATCTCGAGGACAAGAAATTAAAGATATTACCAATTTACAAGAAGCCACTGCTATGCCTTTAAAATCTGGAGAAATTTCTTTACATCATGTAAAGCTAGCCCACTCCTCTAAGATAAATCAAACAAATGATAGACGAATAGGTTTAGCTATTAGATATACCAGTACTGCTGTTAAACAAAAAAATAGTGATAAAGACTCTGCATTATTATTAAGAGGTAAGGATAAATATTGTAATTTTATTCATGAAACACCTCCAAAGAAAGATAATGATACGGATGCTGTAAGAAATCACAAAATTGCTTCAGAACTTCACACTAAAATTTTAATGAAGTAGATTTAACTAGATTTTATATGCACATCAGACCTCTTATAAATATCTTGCTGTAAAGATAACCCTAATCCATCTCCTTCAGGAACATCAATATAACCTTTATTTATAATTGGTAAGTCTGTTACTAAGTTTTCATACCATCCGAAATAAAATGCTCGAACAATTTCTTGAATATGACAATTTGAATTAGAAAGAGCTAAATGTGTACTAGCAGTTAAAGTTACTGGTCCGGTACAGTCATGGAAAGCTACAGGAATATGCCATATTTCTGCCATTGAAGAAACTTTATTTGCCTCAGATATTCCACCTCCCCATGAAATATCCATTATAACTTGAGCTAATCCATTTAGTTCTAAAAGTGATCTGTAGTCTGCCCTTCCCCCTCTGGTTTCTCCCACAGCAATTGGTGCAGAAGTCGCTTTACATAAATCACTTAACGATGACAGATGATCCATAAATACGGGGTCTTCAATCCACATTAAATTAAATTGTTCTAATTCATTACATATCTTAATTGCCTGCGGTTTATTCCATAAAGAATGTAATTCAGCCATAATATCAACTTTATCTCCTACAGCTTCTCGTATTTTTTCAAACGGCAATAATGCCTTCTTCATTTCTGACGAGGATATATATTGGCCTTTAGACTCTTCTGCCGCAAAATCAAAAGGCCAAATTTTCATAGCAGTTATATCCATGTCTAATAAAGAATGTGCTAACTCAGCAGGACTTTCCAAAAATGCTTTTAGGTCTTCATATTTACCTTGTTCATCAGTAATACCAAAATTATTAGTTCCTTGAATGGGTAATTTTCTAATATAATTTGGACCAGCACATGTATTGTAAACTCTTATTTTGTCCCTAACTTTGCCTCCTAATAAACTATAAAGTGGCTGAGAAGTTGCCTTACCCCATAAATCCCATAAGGCTATATCAATTGCAGAAGCTCCTCTTCGTTCAGCAGAACTTCCAACAAATCCTGTATAACCAATTAAATTTTTCTGATGTTTTTCTATATTTAAAGGATTTTTTCCAATTAAATAAGGTGCAATAATTTCATGTATATGAGCTTCAGATGAAAGAGGCCCATAAAAAGTTTCTCCTAGACCTACTATTCCTTCATCTGTTTTTATCTCCACAAATAATAAATTAGGAAACTCTTCAATCCTAATTGTATCAATGCCTGTAACTTTCATTTTTAAATTCCTTAAATCATATGGTATTGTTGAAATTATATTATTACAAGGAATTTTAAATAATGTTAGATATTAATGGAATAGCCCATATAGCCTTATCTGTAAAAAACTTAAAAAAATCTAAGCCCTTTTATAAAGAATTGCTTCCATTTTTAGGTTTAAAATTAGTCCATGAAGGCAATGAATCATGTTACCATGTAGGATCAAGAACAGGAATTCTAATCCAACAAATCAAAAAAGAAGAAAAATCATCTAATTTTAGTCAAAATAATGTAGGATTGCATCATCTATGCTTCCGTGCAAGATCTAAAGAAGATATTAATAAATTAGCTAAAAAATTATTATTAATGAAGGCTCGTATAGTTCGTGGACCATTAGATGGAGCATGGGCTCCAGGGTATTACTACATTCTATTTGAAGATCCAGATGGTATTCGCTTAGAAGTAAATTTTGTTCCTGGTCAAGGAGTGCTTGATGAAAATAATAAATTTAACGCTAATAATGATTATTTATAAATAATAAAATCAAACTGCTGGACACATACCTCCATCAAGATTAATAGCTGTTCCTGTAATATATGCACTTCTATCTGAAGATAAGAAAGCAACTAAATTTGCATAATCAATTTCTTCACCTACTTTTCCCATAGGAACTTTTTTTGATAATTCTGCATATAAAGTCTCAACATCAGAATTATGAGCTCTTCTTTCCCATTGAGCACTTTTAATTAACCCAATACAAATAGCATTAACCCTAATATTGCATGGTGCATATTCATTAGATAAAGATTTTGTTAAATTAATTCCTGCAGCCCTAGTTACTGATGTGGGAAGTTGTGACGAACTGGGTGTTTTTCCACCACCAATTGTAGCATTAATTATGGAACCAGAATTTCTAGATTTCATATTCGGTAATACTAGACGACACATTCTTATTGCAGCAAGTAATTTTAAATTAATATCTTCTTCCCAATTCTGATCTGTAACACTTTCAAAACTATAGGCTGCCGATGAACCTGCATTATTTACTAAAACATCAATCTTTTTAAATTTTTGAATAGTCTTTTCTACCAAAATTTTACATTGATCTGGCTTAGTTACATCACATTCTATATCTAAAACTTCATTTTTTGTTTCTTCCTTTATTAGCTGAGCCTTTTCTTTTAGATAATCTCCTCTTCTACCACATATAACTACTTTTGCCCCTTGTTTTGATAATAAGTTTGCGGAAGCAAAACCTAATCCGTCACTTCCACCTGTTATAAGAATAATCTTATCTTTTAAGTTTAAATCAAACATGATTAAAATATTCCTTCTGCTATTACTTCTTTTTTGTAAAAATCATCTATTTCTTTTTTCGTATATCCTAGTTCCTTTAATATATTTTTATTATCCATGCCTCTAGTGGCCATATGATTACCAGGTTTACATTTAGTTTTAGAAAATTTCCATGGTAACCCAGGTATTTTAATAGTACCTCCTTCTCCATCTTCAATATTTCTTATCGCTTCCCAATGTGTACCCCATTCTCCTTCGGCAAACTCCTTCATACTATTTAATTTACCGACTGCTAAGCCCACCTCTCCTACTTGTGCCTCTAAGTCCTCAATAGTTCTAAAAGTTGAAGCCCAATCATTTACTTCTTTCATCAAAAGTTTATAATTTTTTCGTCGTAATTTGGCAGTTTTAAATAAAGGGTTTTCTATTAAATCTAAACGTCTCATCATTCTGGCATAACGTAAAAAAACAACTCCTAAAATTGGGCTGGCTGCAATCACTGCTATATCTCCAGTTGAAAGTTTTATATATGGGGAATCAGGTGCTGATAAAGCATATGGCTCATCCTCCCTATCATCCATTCCAGCTAACTCCGCATGTGCTCTTTCATTAACCGCAATCATTGTAGCTGCTAAAGATACGTCTATATGTTGCCCCAATCCTGTTTTAGCAGCATTATGCAAAGCCGCTAAACAAGAAACAGCCGCCTCTAAACCTGTATAAACATCTGCATGTGAAAAATCACTTTGCATATTATTAAAGTCATTTAAGTCTGTACCAACGTGTTTAAATTTAGTATGAGCTGTTCCACATTCAGCATGAACAGTAGGTGCAAAAGCCGCACGACCTCTTAACGGCCCAAGTTGTCCATAACCACTTATGGATACATAAACTACTTTTTTATTAAATAGTTTAATGTTTTTATAATCTAAATCAAAAGCAGATAAAGTTCCTGGTCTAAAATTTTCAGCGATTATATCTGCATCTCTACATAACTTTTTAACTATATCTCTTCCTTCAGGTTTATTTAAATCTAAAGAGATACATTTTTTTCCAGCATTTTGCTGTACAAAGTAGTGAGAAAAATTACCGCTAATTGGGGCTCCCATCCTAGCCAAATCACCTGTTTCTGGGTGCTCAATTTTTATAACATCAGCTCCCATATCTGAAAGCATTTTTGTAAAATGAGGCCCCGCTAAAACCCTTGTAAAATCAATTACCTTAATACCCGTTAATGGTCCAGACATTATTATTTTCCTTTAAAATTAATATTATTCAATTTGCCAGCAAGAAAAGATACGCCTACCTTTGCATCACTAGAACCTAAAACTTTATTATTAGATTTTTTCATATGTTTATCTGCTTCTTTTATACCGTTATTAGCCGAAATATTAGCTATTTTTTTTATTTCTTTAAATGCTATAGTAGGTCCGTTAGCTAATTGTTTAGAAAATGAGATAGCGGTATCTAATAATTTTAAATCAGGTACTACCATATTAATTGCTCCCCAATTTTCTAAAGTATGAGCATCATACCTTCTCCCAAACATTGCCATTTCTTTTGCCCTTGCTAACCCAACTCTATTAACTAACCTTTGAACCCCTCCAGACAATGGCATTAAACCAACAGAAGTTTCAACTAATCCTATTCTTGCTGTATCTGAGGCAATTATAAAATCACAACCTAGTGCCAATTCAAACCCGCCTCCTAAAGCTCCTCCTCTTATTGCCGCAATTAATGGAATGTCTGTTTTTTCTATGATATTTATTAATCGCATAGGATCAGTATTTTCTTTTCTATTCGATAAAAATTTTGGATCTGCTCCTGCTGAAAAATGTTTTAGTTTTGTAGTTATAAGTATGGCTCTAGCACCATATTTTTTAGACAAAATCAATTGTTTTTCAAGTGCATTAAGAAATTGATCATTTAATAAGTTATTAGGTGCATTATTAAGCATTAAAATTACAAGATGCTCTTCCTTAGTCATTGTCACTAGATCTTTCTTCATATACCTATCCTTTTCATAAATAACTATTTTCCTAAACTTTTAATAATTTGGTCAACATGTTTTTCAAACACGTTACCTTTTTTAATAAATATTATATCTACCTGAATTAAAATTTCTTGTACTCTATGCATTTCAATTATATCAAAAACTTTATAACCAATTTCATCCATGTATTTGATATGATCAAAAAATCCTGGCACTCCAATATTATATTCTCCCATAAATGGTAACTCTAAAATTATTACATCTGTATGTTGAATTAGCTTTTTACCTCCTTTTAAAATCGGTAATTCAGCACCTTGGCAATCAATTTTTATCAAATCAAAAACATTATTTTCATTAAAAATATTATCTAAAGTAGAAGTAGTCTTTTCAATTTCTACACAATCATCAAAGTAACCTGTATTTTCTTTAAACATAGAATCACCAGTATTTCTTTTTTCATACCAGGTAACATTTCTTTCAGTATAATCAAGCAGTACATTTAAAACTTTAAAATTTTTTAATTTACGACTTATTTTTTCTAAATCTTGATATTCAATTGGTTCGATTAAAGTAAAGTAAGATTTTGGAAAAACTTTTTTATTTACTTCTAATGACCATCTACCCTTATTAGCTCCTATGTCTAAAATATTTTGTGGATTAAAACCAAAAGATTGTAATTTTTTTAATGAATTAATTAACATAATTTTTTTCCATAAATATTTTTCTTCTATTTACAAGAGGCGGACACCTATGATCATCAAAATACTCCTCTTGACAATCTAAGCAATAAAAACATTCATTGTAATCAATTTTTCCATTAGCTTTAATGGCTTGCGTAGGACAAGACTTTTCACATAAATGACATGGATTTCCACATTCTTTTCTTCTTAAAAGCACACTAAATAATTTAATTTTACCACCAATTGCCAAAGCTGCTCCCAATGGACATATATATCTACAATAAAAACGACTTATATAAACAGATAAAGTTAAAAGTATTATAGCATACGCTACATAAGGCCAATTTCGTATAAATTTTAATGTAATAGCTGTCTTAAATGGTTCAATTTCAGTTAAAACAAGTGCCATATCTAAATCAATAAATAATAACAATACCATACTTAATAGAATTACGTATTTAACATATATTAAACGTCTATGCATTAGATCGCTTATTTTTAATTGTTTGATACCAATCTTTTGGGATATATTATTTATTATTTCTTGCATTGCTCCAAATGGACACAACCATCCGCAAAACATTCCCCTCCCTAATATTATAAATGAAATAAAAGTGATTAAACTAATAATAACAATTAAAGGATCAAAGACTATTACAGTATAATTAAAATTTGATACAAAAAATAGTTGTAAATAATTAAAAATATTTACAATAGTTAGTTGAGCTCCTGCAATCCAACCAACCCAAATCAAACAAAATGATAGTGCCGATAACCTTATATACCTATATAACAATCTATTTCTAACAAGCCTGTCTTTAAAAATTAAAATACAGGCTACCAAAAGAATAAATAGCATTAAAACACTAATATTAAATATTTGAGGCTTCCATACATCTATCCATGAAATTGTAGCTGGCGTGATATCAAATATTTTAGGTTGAATAATTAATCTTTTAGGAGGAGCATATAATAATTTGATATTTTTATCTGCCATCTCACTTGCAGAATTATAGTTTATAACCAACGTACTATTTTTAGCTGGATCGTATTCATCAGGTTTGTCTAAAAATAATAAAGCTATTTCATTGAAAAATCTAGGAGTATGATCATCTATATTTCTAGTAAACATAAAATTGGTTCTATCTATTGTTCTAAATAAGAACTTTTTTCCATCTTGTTCTAAGTACATTCTATCAAAATGACTTTTTGCTAAACCTTTCTTTTTACAATTTTTTATATCTATACTATTACTAAATTCAAGACACCTTCTAGGAGAAAGAACGGAAAACAAACCCTTAGTAGCAATAAAAAAACCTCTTTCTTTAGGATCTCTTCCACTTCTTAAAAAATTTTTTAAAAAAGCTGTTTTACCAAATATATTCTGTCCTATTCCGACTGGATTAGCATAGGCAAAGTACAGATCTAGAAATACATCATCATCTATTAAACTTGATGAATTTTTATTATCTAAATCAGAAATATAAGTTAATGCATTAGAAATTGATCCATCATCTAGCATATCATCCCATAAAACTGGCTCAAAAGTGTCATGATCTAATGATGGTTTGTTATCTCCCTGTATACCTAATATCCTTGAAACTTTATTTGCTGCTGTGATTATAGAATGGTGCATTAATATTGAAGTTATAGTTGCAGAACTCACTCCATCAATATTTGTCTCACTATTTTTAACATTAATAGTAAGTCTTTCAATATTTTTATTATCATATTGCTCTATAAATTTATAAAGTATTTGTTCTTCTATTCCTTTACCTTCGTATCTTATCTCTCCCTTATCATATAAAAATAATGGCTCTGAATGGTCTAAAAGAATAGCATCATTAATTTTACCATCAGCAGTCATAAAAATTAATATTTTAAATTCAGCTGATGAAAAACCTAAAGCTTCAGCAAAACTTGAAGTTATAAAAGAATAACCTAATAATTTATCATTTTCATAAACTTCAAATAAATTTTTATCTTTTTCAAATTCAATAACATTGTTTATTACTGGATTGAGTTTCTGCAAAACATCAATATTATTCTGAGCAAATACAGTTGTACCAAAACACAAGAACGTCAAAAGGCCATATAGAAAAGAAAAAACTTTACTAAATATCTTCAAACTTGTAGTCCTTGAATTTTTCTCTAAGTTCTAATTTTTGTATTTTTCCTGTCGCTGTATGTGGAAGGGCATCTATAAATTCAATTGCATTTGGCATCCACCAAGATGCTATTTTGTCTTTAAGGAATGCAAATATTTCTTCTTCCGTAACTTCAGAATTTTCATTTTTTACTAAAATTAGTAAAGGTCTTTCATCCCATTTTGGATGAAAAATTCCAATTACTGCAGCTTCCTTAATTGCAGGATGTCCTGCAGCAAAATTTTCAATTTCTATAGAACTAATCCATTCTCCTCCTGACTTAATTACATCTTTTGTTCTATCAGTTATTTGCATATATCCATCAGAGTCTAAAGTAGCAACATCTCCAGTTAAAAACCAATCATCATCTCCATGTGTTTCACTATTTTTGATATTTAAATATCCAGAACATATCCAAGGACCTCTAATCCATAAATTACCAAATGATTTGCCATCATTTGGAAGAACTATACCATTATCATCAGTTATCTTTAGTTCTACTCCATAAACTGGTCTACCCTGCTTAACTGCTAAATCAAACTTTTTAGTAAAGTCTGTGGTATCATGTTTTGATAGAGGCCTATTTATTGTCCCAATAGGAGATGTTTCTGTCATTCCCCAACAATGTATTACATCTACTCCATATTTCTCGTAAAATTTTTCCATCATAAATCTGGGACAAGCGGAACCTCCTATAACACATCTGTTTAGTGATTCTAGTTTTTTTCCAGTTTTTTCTAAATATTCAAATAACATTAACCATATAGTAGGAACTGCAGCAGTAAATGTAACTTGCTCATTTTCAATCAATGACTGTACACTCTCTCCATCTAAATTTCTTCCGGGCAAAACTAACTTTGCTCCAGCCATAGTAGCAGCATATGGAATTCCCCATCCATTAGCATGAAACATAGGAGCTACAGGCATAATTACGTCTCTTGCGGAAATACACATAGCATCAGCTGCAGCAGCAGCCATAGAATGTATAACTGTAGACCTATGGGCATATAATACACCTTTTGGGTTACCGGTCGTACCTGATGTATAACATAATGAAGAAGCTGTTTTCTCATCAAAGTCTGGCCATGAAAAATCATCACTCTCAATTTCAATCATTTCTTCATAACATATTAAATCATCAATAATTTTAGAGCTTGGCATTTCATCTTTAGAACACATAATTATAAATTTTTTTACATTTACTAAAGTCTTGCTCAAGTTCTCAACTAAAGGTAAAAATTCTGCATCAAGAAATAAATATTTATCATTTGCATCATTTGCAATAAATGAAATTTGTTCAGGAAATAATCTTGGATTAATCGTATGACATATAGCTCCAATTCCTGATACTCCATAATATAATTCATAATGCCTTACATTACTCCAAGCCATAGTTCCTATAGTATCGCCTTTTTTAACTCCCATCTTTAATAAAGATTGAGCTAATTTTTTACATCTTGTATTAACTTTTTTATAGTTTGATCTATCTATACTACCGTTCGTATTACAACTAACTATTTCTGTTTCACCATGATATTTAGCTGCATATTCTATCAGCGAAGATATAAGTAAAGGTTTATCTGTCATTAAGCCAAGCATAAAAAAATCCTTTTTAAAAATTTTAAGTTATTCTAATATAAACATAGTATAATAAAATAATCTTAAATAATTATACCAGAGGTAATTCATGTCAATTAAAATAGCAATTATAGGATCAGGGCCCTCAGCTTTTTATACAGTTCAAAACCTTCTCAAGGCTGATATAAATTGTGAAATAGATATAATCGAAAAAATATTTAGTCCCTATGGACTTATTCGTTACGGAGTAGCTCCAGATCACCAAAGTACAAAAAATGTTATAAGAGTTTTTGAAAGAGCTCTTTTAAATGAAAATGTACAATATTTTGGCAATGTTGAAGTTAATAAAACTCCTTCAATAGAGCAATTGACAAATATTTATGATGCGGTAGTGATAGCAACAGGTATGTCAAAAGATAGAAGTCTTAATATTAATGAAAATGAAATTAAAGGATGTTATGGGGCAACTGAATTTGTAAATTGGTATAATGGACACCCACATTATAAAGAATTAAACCCTAATTTAAACACTAAAACAGCAGTAATTATAGGAAACGGTAATGTGGCAATTGATTGTGCAAGATTATTAGTTAAAAATAAGGAAGAATTGCAAAATTCTGATATCACCACCTACGCACATAAATCTTTATTAAATTCAAAAATTGAAAAAGTATATATTATTGGTAGAAGAGGTCCTTTAGATGCAAAGTTCACTACAGTGGAAATTCGTGAAATGGGAGAATTGCTAGATTGTAACGCTGTATTATCAAATGGAACTATTCGTAATATAGATCAAAATTTACTTAATGATGATTTAGCTAAACAATACAAAATATTAACCAATTTCCCTGAATTAAAAAATTTAAAAAATGATAAAAAGAAGATTGTAGAATTTAAATTTTATAATAGCCCTGTGGAAATTTTAGGAAATGATCAAATAACAGGAGTAAAACTTAAAAATAATTTTTCAGATAAAAATGATAATGAATATAATATCATAGACTGTGGAATATTAATAAGCGCAATAGGTTATGAAGGAAATAAAATACCTGAAATTAAAATGGATGATAGTGGGATGATACTTCATAAAGATAATATTATCAAAAATGGCCTCTACACTGTGGGATGGGCATCTAGAGGACCTACTGGTGTTATAGGAACTAATAAACATGACGGTGCTAAAGTCGCACAGCATATAATAAATGATATTAAAGAGAGCAATAAACCAGGTAGAACAAAACTTAAAGAATTAATAATTAATAATACTATAGATTATATATCTAAAGAAGAATGGATCTTAATAAATAAAGAAGAAATTAATAGATCTACTGGAAGTTTTCCGAGATCAAAATTTACCTCTAATGAAGAAGTATATCATTTTTTAAAAAATTCAAAATAATAGGAAAACATATGGCCCTAGATAATCAAGATTTTGTAATTTTTCTTTCAACTATTGAAAAATTTGTTAAAGAAAAATTAATACCTAGAGAAGAAGAGGTAGTTAAGACTAATAAAATACCTGAAAGTATAATATCAGAAATGAAAAATTTAGGTATTTTTGGATTATCAATTCCTACTGAATATGGAGGAAGCAACCTTAGTATGCTACAAGAAGTAAAGATTGCATTTGAATTAGGAAAAGCAGCACCAGCATTTCGATCTATAGCAGGAACAAATATAGGTATAGGATCTCAAACTATTGTTATGTCTGGAACTGAAAAACAAAAAGAAAAATACCTTCCAAAATTTGCTACAGGTGAAATAATTGGATCCTTTGCCTTAACAGAGCCAGATGCTGGATCAGACGCAATGTCTATACAAACTAAAGCAGAAAAAATCGGAAATAAATATATTATTAATGGAACTAAAAGATATATAACTAATGCTCCTATGGCAGACGTGTTTTCTGTAATGGCCAGAACTAAGCCAGAAAAAAGTTCTTCTTCAATTTCATGTTTTTTAGTAGATGCTAGTCTTAATGGGATTACAATTGGAGAACCTGATTCAAAAATGGGACAACGTGGAGCAATTACTTCCGATGTAATTTTTGAAAACTGTGAAGTTTCCGAAGAAGCTTTATTAGGAAATAAAGAAGGAATTGGCTTTAAAACTGCCATGAAAGTTTTAGATAGAGGACGTTTACACATTTCTGCGATTTGCGTAGGACTCGCTGAAAGATTATTGCAAGAATCTCTAAATTATTCAACACATAGAAAACAATTTGGCCAAACCATATCAAGTTTTCAGTTAATACAAGCAATGATCGCAGATAGTCAATCTGATATTTTGGCTGCAAAAGGCCTTATTTTAAATGCAGCACTAAAAAGAGATAAAAATGAAAATATTACTCTTGAATCATCATGTGCAAAATTATTTTCCTCTGAAATGCTAGGAAGAATAGCTGATAGAGCTGTCCAAATTCATGGAGGAGCAGGATATATGTCTGAATACCCTGTGGAAAGATTATATAGAGATGCGAGACTATTCCGGATATATGAAGGAACTAGTCAAATCCAACAATTAATAATCGCAAGAGAAACGATTAATAACTTTTTAAAATCATAATTTTTTTTCTTCCAAATCTCTGATCTTTAAACATAAACTCTCAGGTAAAGCAGCAGATTTATGTGTTGACTGATCAGCATTGACCCAAATAACTTCTCCTGATGCTAGCATAAAGTCTTTTTCATTTGGATGTATTTCAATGTAAAAAGTTAAACTGGATCGTCCGATTTTTTTCACCTTTATACATATATCAATAATTTGATCAAATTTTATTGGATGCTTATATTCAACCAATGTTTTGACTGTATGAAAATCTTCATTTCTATCCTCAACTTCTTGAACATAATTATAATTAATATGTCTCAAATACTCTGTCATAGCGCTATCAAAGTACGTTAAATAATGAGCATTAAAAACAATACCCTGCGCATCAACTTCAGAGTATCTAACCCTAAAAGAATAATAAAAATTAAACTGCGACCTACTCATTTAATAGCTAACTAAAATTGACTACTATTAAAAGACATTTCCTCTGCAGATGAGATTGCTTCAAGCATAGAATTATCATGCACCTCTTTCATCATAGCTTCTGAAACATATATCTCAGCTAATTTTAAAGTATTTTTAATTCTAACAATTCTAGCATTTTTTGGATCTATACCATTAAGTGTTTTTAAAGCTAATCTAACTGCTTGATCACCATCACTCATAGGTATAGGAATTTTTCCACCTTCTAACTTTGAACTAGCAACAACATTTGCATACGTAGTTGGAAAATCAATTTTATCAAATAATTTTTTAGTAATAACGTCAGCCGCTGCAAATCCTGTAGCATTTCCTTTTGTTTTATCCGTTAAATCTAATAAGACTAATTTTGAAACATCAGGCTTCTCAAAACCTGGTTCATTTTTATTACCTGTTATATTGGGATCACAACCTCCCCCACTAATTTCTTTTCCAATCTCATCAACTACCAAAACATCGATTTGATCAAAACAAATTTTACCCATTAACTGTTTTGCTTTTGATTGTAATATTGCCTCTTTTTCAAATAAATCACTTGCAGGAATAGCCTCTACTATTGCAGTACTATCATAAGCATCTTCAACAAGTCCAACACCAAATAAAAAATTTATTTTATCTAATAAATGTTTAGCCGCATTTGGTAAATTTGAACCAAAAGTACTCATTGGATAAGCCCCATGCAATTCACTAGCGCCATTTATTTTTCCCATTCCTATTGTCATCATTTTAACGATACCACTTTCAATATCACCTCTGAAATTAGTATGCGGTTTAACTCTATTTATCAAAATTACACCATCAGCTTCTGAAGCAAACTTATCCATATGAACTTTAGTTCCATCTTCTAAAACTACAGGAACAACAGTTTCCATAGTTCCTCTTACTTCTGCCCCCACATTTTCTTCTGTTACTCCATATCCAGCTAAAAGTCCTACTTGATTTTCAACTGTTCCTCCTCCATGACTTCCCATAGCCGGAAAAATAAAAGGATTGGCACCTAATTCCTTTAAGCTTTCAACCAATGCTTTTACGGCTATAGCTATATTTGCAACTCCTCTGCTTCCCACTCCTATAGCAATAGAGGCACCTGATTTAACGGAGTTTTTAATCTCTTGTTTATTAATTTCTCTCTTAATAGCCGCTGCAACGTCATCTATTTTATGATCTTCAAAATTTTGTTTAACTTTAACCATTTTAGGAATTGTAAAATCTAAACCGCCAGGGATATTTATTTCTACATTATCAAACATTCTTTTTAGCTCCAAAAATTAGTTTCTTTTAATATGATGTGATATATACTATAGCATATTTTTTTTTTGTGAAAAGTAGAGATAAAAATATATGAAAAATATTTCAGAATTAGAAACAGGAACTAGACAATTACTTGCTCATATTCATGGGAAAGTAGGAATTCTAACTCTCAATAGACCAGAGGCTAAAAATGCACTTTCTGATGATTTAACTCCTGCTTTAAGAAAAAAAATTGCAGAACTTAATGATGATAACAGAGTTACATCCATGATTATTACAGGTTCAGGCGACGCCTTCTGTGCTGGAGGAGATGTAAAATCAATGAATAGTAGTAAAAATGATAAAGGGTGGACAGAGGAAAAAACAGAGGCAGAGACTATTAAAGACCTTCAAAAAAAACAAATTACATTAACTTCGGCACTTTATAATTTTAACAAACCTACTATAGCTGTATTACCAGGAGCAGCAGCAGGAGCAGGACTATCAATTGCATTATCTTGTGATTTTAGGTTTGCTAGTGATAATGCTTTTGCCATAGCAGGATATGGGAGAATTGCTTTAACTGGAGATTATGGAATTACTTGGCTTCTCACAAAATTAATAGGCCCATCCAAAGCAAAGGATATGCTTTTTAGTAACAGAAAAGTATTTGCAGAAGAAGGACTAAATATAGGAATATTTGATAAAATATATAGTGCAAAAGATTTATTAAAAGAATCTATTGAATATGCAAAAATAATTGGGTCATTTTCTCCTGTAGCTCTAAAAGCAATGAAAAAAAATATTAATAACTCTTCTGAAATAAACCTAGTTGAAGCATTAGATCAAGAAGCTGTTGATTTAATAAAAGCTTCTAAATCAAAGGATCATAAAGAAGGAATAAAAGCATTTGTAGAAAAAAGGAAACCTCAATTTACTGGAAATTGAATGAAATGGTATAAAAATAATTTAACAAAAGCATTAAATATTAAATACCCAATCATTCAGGCTCCTATGGCAAGTGCAGCCAGCATAGAATTAGCAACTTCTGTGTCTAATGCTGGTGGACTAGGCTCTCTAGGATTAAGCTATTATAAATTAGAAAATATTCTACCAGACTATCAAAAAGTTTTAAGTAAGACTAATGGAAGTTTTAACCTTAATTTTATGACTCATAAAGAACCTCGTTCAAATGAAAGTAAAAATAAAAAGTTTAAAGAAAGTATAAAAAAATACTTTGAAGAATATAATATTAATAAAATTCCTAATTTTTCTAGCACATGTGATTCATTCAATGAAAACCATCTAGAATTATTATTACAAATGAGTCCTAAGGTAGTAAGTTTTCATTTTGGTTTACCAAAAAGATCATTTTTAAAAAAAATAAAAGAACAAAATATATATATAATAAGTTCGGCTACAACAGTAGAAGAAGCAATAATACTTGAAAAATCAGGAGTTGATGCAATTATTGCTCAAGGTTATGAAGCTGGTGGGCATAGAGGAACTTTTGCATCGAGCTACAAACAAGGTGAAATAGGATTATTTTCTCTTTTACCTCAAGTAGTAGAAGCAACCTCATTACCTGTTATTGCTGCAGGAGGAATAGCGAATGGAAATGGCATAGCAGCGGCAATAATGTTAGGAGCAAAAGGAGTTCAAATAGGTACTGCATTTTTATCATGTCCTGAAGCCTCAGTTAATTCACTTTGGAAAAATGCTCTAGATAATGCTTCAATCAGAGGAACAAGAATAACAAGATCTTTAACTGGAAGACCTGCAAGAGGAATAATAAATCGTTTAATAAAAGATATGGAAAATAAAAATAATATAGTTCCGGATTTTCCTACAGTAGGTTCAGTTATAAAACCTCTAGCAAATTATGCAGCATCAAAAGGAGATGATAGCTTTTTATCTCTTTGGGCAGGTCAATCTGCCCCGATGAATAGAAATATATCTTCTAAAAAATTAGTAGAATTATTAGTAAAAGAAACTACTAATGTTTTAAAGATGTACAAAAATTAAATTATTATTTTGATAAAATATTAGCCATTTTTTCTTTTAGAATCATCAAACCTTTTAAAGGTCTAACCATAACCTTAAAACTTGTTATCTGATTTGATCCATTCCATATTATTATATCTATCCCATTTATATATATTTCATCTATATTACATTCAAATTCACAGATGGCAATTTCATTCCCTTTAACTTCTGATACATATTTAAAATTTTCTTTAAATAATACTTCTGCAGCAGTAAGTAAATATTTCTTCGTTATTTGCTTTCCAACTTGAGGTGTATGAACAGCTGGAGAATAAAAAACCACTTCCTCCGATAAAATTCTATCAAGAATATTTATATTTTTTGTTTTTACAAAATTGTGCCATTCTTCTATAACCATCAAAAAACCTCAATTTAATTATTAAAATAATATAAAAGTAAATTATAAGTATAAAACAAAATATGCAATTAGAAGAAAATATAAATAAAAGAAGAACTTTTGCTATAATAGCCCATCCTGATGCAGGTAAAACTACTTTAACTGAAAAACTTCTTCTGTATGGAGGAGCTATTCAATTGGCAGGAGCAGTTAAAGCTAGAGGAAACCAAAGAAGAGCTACCTCAGATTGGATGAAAGTAGAAAGAGAGCGAGGTATTTCTGTATCTTCATCTGTTATGACATTTAATTATAAAGATAAAATTTTTAATTTACTTGATACACCTGGTCACCAAGATTTCTCTGAAGATACATACAGAGTTTTAACCGCAGTTGACTCAGCTGTTATGGTTTTAGATGGTGCACAAGGGATAGAAACTCAAACTAAAAAATTATTTGAAGTATGTAGACTAAGAGATATGCCTATAGCAACTTTTATTAATAAACTTGATAGAGAATCTAAAGACCCAATAGAATTAATTGATGAAATCGAGCAAACTCTTCAGATAGATGTATGTCCCTTTAGCTGGCCTATTGGAATGGGTAATAAATTCATGGGTTGTTATGATCTAATTAAAGATCAAGTAATATTGATGAATAAAGCAAATAAAGAAAAAAAACCTGAGATAATTAGCACTCTGCATGGACTTGATGATGAAGGGTTATCAGAAAAAATTCCACAAGATTTACTTAATGAATTAAAAGAACAAATTTTAATGGTAAAAGAATTATGTAAATCATTTGACCTAAAGTCTTACTTGGAAGGAAACCTAACGCCTGTATATTTTGGCAGCGCTATAAATACATTTGGAGTACAAGAGCTGCTAGATGGATTAACAGAGATTACTCCGTCCCCAAAAATACAACCTGCGGTGAATCGCTCTGTATTACCCACAGAGGAAAAAGTTTCAGGGTTTATATTTAAAATTCAAGCCAATATGGATCCTAAACATAGAGATAGAATTGCCTTTATGAGATTATGTTCTGGACATTTCAAAAGAGGTATGAAACTTAAACATATTAGAACTGAAAAAAATATTGCATTGCATAACGCAATATTATTTTTAGCTCAAGATAGAGAACTTGCAGAAGAAGCATTTGCAGGAGATATTATTGGTGTTCCTAACCATGGAAATCTTCATATTGGAGATACAATTACGGAAGGTGAAAAAATTCAATTCACAGGACTTCCTAGTTTTGCTCCTGAATTCTTAAAAAAGATTAGACCAGAAGACCCATTATTAACTAAACACCTCACGAAAGCTCTAAATCAACTTGCTGAAGAAGGAGCAATTTCTATATTTAAAAGACACTTAGGCGGTGATTGGATTATTGGGGTAATAGGACAACTGCAATTTGAGGTGATGGCAGACCGTATAAGGACAGAATATGAAGTACCTGTTGTTTTTGAAGAAAGTAATTTAATTACTGCCAGATGGGTTAAATCAGATGAACAAAACTCACTTAATGAATTTATCAAAAAACATAAGGATGTAATTGCTGATGATCATAAAGGAAACCCAGTATTTTTAGCTAGAAATAATTGGCACATAGACCACACAATAGAAGAATGGCCCAACCTAAAATTTTCTAAAGTACTAGAACCTAATACCTAAAATTTTATCTTTCTACATTTCCACTAATTTTAGGAATTCCAAATTCTTCATAGCAAATTTTTGCTAAATTTTGAATACCTTCTCTAATAACTTCTTTACTAGGATGAGCAAAACATAAACGTAATTTATGTCTTCCCGCTTCAGGGTTACTTACCCATTCTGAGCCTGGATTTATAGTTATGTGATGATTTGATGCTAATTCGTACAACCTATCAGTATTTATATTTTCAGGAAGAGTAATCCACAAAAATATTCCACCTTTAGGATATTCATATTCAGCTATAGATCCAAATTCTGATTCTAATGACTCTATCATTACATCACACTTACTTTGCAAATCCTTTACTAATTTAGACGTATGATCTAGATAATATTTTTTACAAAAATCAGCCAATAACATCTGTTCAATAGCTCCGGAGCCACCATCGTTTTTAAATGATAAAATCTGACTTATTACTGGCCAAGATGCCACTATGAAACCTACTCTCAAAGCAGGAGCAATAGATTTAGAAAAAGAACCACAATATATAACCCTATCATTTTCAGACATTGAAAAAATAGCTTTTGGTCTTTTTCTATCCCATGTTAAATCTGCATAACAATCATCTTCAAATATTAAAAAATTGTATTTTTCTGCCACTTCAAGTATTTTTTTTCTTCTTTCATTAGGCATAATTGTCGCTGTCGGATTCTGCACTGTAGGGATAGTATATAAAAATTTAGGAAATATATTTTGAGATTTCAATTTTTCTAAAATTTCAACTAGGTTTTCTATAACTATACCTTCATTGTCTAATTTTACTCCGACATGATTAACTTTCATACTCTCAACGCGAGAAATCGCTCCACCATATGTTGCTTCTTCAACTAAAACTGTATCACCTTTATTTAAAATCAATTCATTTATTAAATCTAAAGCTTGAAGAGAACCTGAAGTTAATAAAATATTATCAATTGATATATTCATACCAACATAATCTTTTAAATAAGAAACTAAAAACTCTCTCAATGAGGTATTTCCTTGTGGACCACTTTTATGCCCATATAAAGCTAAATTATTACCTTGTTGATTTATTACATATTTTGCAGATTCCGCTAATTTATCAACAGGAATATTTTCTTCAGAATTATGTCCACCTACAAAATTATGCTTAACAAGTCCTTCATATTTTTTTGCAGGTGAAGGCAAATCTTTAGAAAAAAAACTTTCAATCTTATAACTCATATTTTCTCCTATTAATGCTTATGAAGTTACTATATTTACTCCAAATTTTTTAAATGCTTTAAATGTTGCATCAACAGAACCAGGAAGATCAACAGGCTTAGTTACATCCATAATTACATAAGTTTCAAATCCAGCAATTGAAGCATCTACAGCGCTATATGCTACACAAAAATCTAGAGCTAAACCACAAACAAAAACTCTCTTTATGCCCATTGTTTTAAGAGTTCCTTCTAGTCCAGTAGGTGTAACCTTGTCATTTTCCCAAAATGCTGAATAAGAATCTATTTCTTTTCTAAATCCTTTTCTTATAATTGTTCTAGCTTTTAAAGTATTAAGTTTTGGATGAAATTGTGCACCATGAGTTCCTCTTACACAATGAGCTGGCCATATTGTTTGATCACCATATGGCATTTTTATAGAAGAAAATACTTCAACATCATCATACTGCGTAACAAATGAGCTATGATCTTCTGGATGCCAATCTTGAGTAAGAACTATGTGATTAAAGCTTTCTTGTATAGTATTTATATTGTTAATAATTTTATCACCATCTTTTACAGCTAAACTTCCTCCAGGACAAAAATCATTTTGCACATCTACAATAATTAGCATATCTTCGTCGTTTCCAGCATTCAAACCTTTAATAGATTTTACATCATCTTGAGCAGAATTCGCATTGGAAATAAAAGTTGTAATTAATGGAAGCATTGTTAAACTTACCGATTGCTTAATAAAATTTCGCCTATTAATATACATATTTATTTAGTTCCTTATTTATTATCAAAACAAAATTATAAAAAATCGTTACAGTTTATCATATAATATTATAAGATAAAATAGTATATAAGTATAACATACTAAATTGTAATATGGTTTAAAAAATGAAAAAAATAATGCTATTAGGTTCAGGAGAATTAGGTAAAGAAGTAGTTATTAGTGCCCAAAGATTAGGATGCACAATAATAGCGGTAGACCGATATTCAAATGCTCCCGCTATGCAAGTTGCAGACCATAAAGAAGTAATAAATATGTTAGATGAAAATGAACTTAAAAATTGTATTAGTAAACATAATCCAGACTTAGTTGTTCCTGAAATTGAAGCAATACGAACAGAAGTCTTACTTGAATTAGAACAAGAAGGTAGAACTATAATACCAACAGCGCGCGCAGCTAACTTAACTATGAATAGAGACAGAATAAGAGATTTAGCAAAATCTATAGGTCTTCCTACTGCTAAATATGAATATGCAGAGACAATNGAAGAATTTACCGATGCAGTAAAAAATATAGGTTTACCTTGCGTTGTAAAACCTGTTATGAGCAGTTCTGGAAAGGGGCAAAGTACTTTAAGAACCATGGATGATATTCAAAATTCATGGGATTATGCCATATCTGGAGCAAGAGGTGATAGAGTAAGAATCATTGTTGAAGAATTTATTGATTTTGACTATGAGATAACCTTGCTCACAGTCAAACAAAAAAATGGAGCTACAGTTTTTTGTCCTCCAATTGGTCATTTTCAAGAGCGAGGAGACTATCAATATAGTTGGCAGCCACAAGAAATGTCAGACCAAGCAATAAAAAAAGCTCAAGAAATAGCAAAAACTATTACGGATAATTTAGGCGGAAAAGGTATTTTTGGAGTAGAGTTTTTTATAAAAGATAATGAAGTTATTTTCAGTGAATTAAGTCCAAGGCCTCATGACACTGGTATGGTGACAATGAAAACTCAAAGANTAAGTGAATTTGACTTACATGTAAGAGCATTTTTAGAATTACCTATTACTCAAGATATGATTAATAACTATTTTACTCCAGGTGCAAGTCATGTAATCCTAGCTACTGAAGAGGGAGAGGTTGATAAAATCACGGGNATTGACGAGGCCTTATCTGACTCAGATATAGATATAAGAATTTTTGGTANATTAGCCACACGCAAATATAGAAGAATGGCAGTAGCTCTAGGACCATCTTTAGAACAAGTTAAAAAAGCTGCATCAAAAATTAAAATAATAGTAAANTAAAAAATAGAATCTCAACTATACTTGAGACAATCTTTTATGAAGTTCTTCCCTTTGTAATTCTAATTCTTTAGGCACAAAGGTGCCAAACTTATCGAAATGCTCTTTTACTTCTTCAATTTCTTTAATTCCTTCTTCTTTAGGAATTTTTATCAAGGCATCAAAATCAGAAGTATTAAAATCAAGTCCTTCCCAATTAATATCTTCAAATTTTGGCACCAAACCAAATGTTCCATCACTTGCATCTACTCTAGAATTCACTCTATCTATAATCCATTTTAATACTCTCATATTCTCTCCAAAACCAGGCCAAATAAAATTTCCATTCTCATCTTTTCTAAACCAATTAACCCTAAAAATTTTTGGTGCTTTATTATTATGCTTATGTCCAAGTTCTAGCCAATGTTTCCAATGTTGTGCCATATTATATCCACAAAATGGAAGCATAGCGAATGGATCCCTCCTTATAGAAGCTTGATTTAATGCTGCAGCAGTAGCTTCAGATCCCATAGTAGCTGCCATAAATACTCCATGATCCCAATTAAAAGATTCATAAACTAATGGAAAAGTCTTAGATAATCTTCCTCCAAATATAAAAGCTTCAATTTCTACACCTTCAGGACTTTCCCAATCGTCGTCTAAACTAGGACATTGCGAAGAAGGAACTGTGAACCTAGCGTTAGGATGGGCAGCTTTAGTTTTATTTTCAGGAGTCCAATCATTTCCCTGCCAATCTATAGCATGAAGAGGTGGATCTCCATCCATACCCTCCCACCAAACATCTCCTTCATCAGTTAGAGCAACATTAGTAAATATACAATTTGACTTTAACATTTCCATCGCATTAGGATTAGTACTATAAGATGTGCCTGGAGCGACACCAAAAAATCCAGCTTCTGGATTTATTGCTCTAAATCTACCATCATCCGTTGGTTTTATCCAAGCAATATCATCCCCAACAGTTTTTACTTTCCATCCTTCAAAACATTCAGGAGGCATCATCATTGCCAAATTTGTTTTTCCACACGCACTTGGAAAAGCAGCTCCAACATAAGTTGTATTTCCTTTAGGGTCTTCCAATCCTAATATAAGCATATGCTCTGCCAACCAACCTTCTTCATTGGCCATTTTTGAAGCTATCCTTAATGCAAAACATTTCTTACCTAAAAGCGCATTACCTCCATATCCAGAACCATAAGACCATATGGATCTGTCTTCAGGAAAATGAACTATATATTTATCTTCTGGATTCGGCGCACAAGGCCAACTTACATCCTTTTGAGAATCTTTAAGTGGCATACCAACAGAATGCATACATTTTATAAAATTAGCATTATCCCCTAAAATATCTAAAACTTGTTTACCCATTCGAGTCATTATTCTTTGATTAACCACAACATAAGGACTATCAGAAATTTGAATACCAATATGAGAAATTGGAGAATTTAATGGTCCCATGGAAAAAGGAATTACATACATCGTGCGCCCTTCCATACAGCCAGAAAACAATCCAGATAATTTCTCTTTCATAGAATCTATATCGGACCAATTATTAGTAGGTCCAACATCATTTTCAGATGGAGTGCAAATAAACGTTCTATCCTCTACTCTTGCTACATCACTCGGATGAGATCTAGCTAAAAAACTGTTAGGTCTTAATTCAGAGTTTAAGCGAATTAGTGTACCTGCCTTTACCATCTCTTCACATAATTTATCATACTCTTCCTGTGAACCATCACACCAATAAATACTTTTAGGTTTACAAATTTGGGCCATTTCAGAAACCCAATTATTTAAAGCTGTATTTGAGGTATCCATATTTAAGTGACTCCCACCACTAGAAAATAAAATATTATTAGAAACATGTTTCTAAATGGAAATCAACAAATTCTATTACAATAATAATATAAAANTTACGATAGTAATTTATGAGTGAATTTATTTATAGATTTTATATCCAAATTATAATTACATTTATCAAGACAAGGTGCATCAATACATGAAGAACATGAAGCAGCATTATTGGTAATTTGTGAATAAGAAAGTATTGCATTATCTGGATTTTTATAATCTACTGCATACATACGGGACCTCATTACATCAGAAATATGTACATCATTTGGACATATATTATTACATGAATTGCATCCCGGAGGACATATGTTTTCTTTATTTAAAGAAAAATATTTTTCTAATAAATTGTAAGAACTTTTTTCANCAAAATTCTTAGAATTTATATGTGCCAATTCATCNATTAAAGAATCAGATGTCATAGATATAACTGCAGCATCCGCATAATTAGTATTTAAAGCCCATTTAATAGCCGCTTGTGCATAAGTTAACTCAAGTTCCTCATATAGTTTCATGTCATTTAATCGAGCACCTGCAAGGGTTTTCATAGCTATTACACCAATACCTTTTTTTCTAGCTTTTTCTAAAACTATAGGAAGCGTTGGATTTATAGCTACAAAATGAAAAGTATGACGCAATTTTTCCAAAAATTTTGGATCTTGAGCAAAACTAAATGCGGATAATATTACATCTACTAAATTATTATCTATGCAGTAATCTAAACATTCAGCTAAATTACTACCATGACCAGAAACACCAGAATATCTAATTTTACCTTGTTGTTTAGCAAGATCTATAAATTCCCACCATTCTTCATTTCTTAATCTATTTACGGAATTTACTGCATGATTATAATATATATCTATATAGTCCGTCTTTAATCGTCTAAGTGAACCTTCTAAAGATTTCATAAAATCATCTTTTTGTTCATAAGTTCTTGCTTTAGTTTTAGTTCCAATAACTATATCATTTCTCACCGAACTAAGGGCATTTCCAATAGCTGTTTCTGAATCACCACCATGGTATGATTCTGCAGTATCAAAATATCTTATACCTTTATCGTAGGCATGTAATGCTATTCGTTCACTCGATGTAGAAGAAGANCCATAACCTATTTCAGGAATGATTATATCAGTATTACCTAATTTTACCTCAGATGAATATGAGTCTTGGGAATAGCTATTCGTTGTTTTAGTTACCCCTGCCAATAATGAGCTTAAAAGAAAATTTCTCCGATTTATTTTCATATTTACCTTTCTAACTTTTTAAAAAAAGTTTTTTTTCTTTTAATAATGTTACACTTATAAATAAAAACAATATTAACATTACAACTTTATTAATCATCCAATTTGTATCCCATATATTCCATTGAGGATCATTAAAAAATAAATACAATTTTAATATTATAATAATTAGCTCCGCAATAGATATTACGGAACCAAAAATAAAAGTATATCTTGATATATTTAAGAAACTATATGCCAACCATATATGAGCCACCCACCAAAAATCCCACATTATGTAGTTAAGAAAATCATGCCCATAATTAACTGCGTAAACTATTGGGAATAAGAATTTAATAAAAACGGTCCAAGCAGCCATTAAAATCAACCATGCTGCCAATAAATTAAACCAAGTTTCTTTTTTAATAGACATATTATTACCAATAAAAATATTATCGATTGCAAATAATATAAAACATATAAATAATAATTTAAAGATTTAAGGAAATATAAATATGAAAAAGATCACAGGCCGCTCAGCATTTTTAGAAATTCTAAAAGATGAAGGTGTTACTCATCTTTTTGGAAACCCTGGAACAACTGAACTTCCTATTATGCATGCTTTAAAGGACTTTCCTGAAATCAAATATATTCTAGGTTTACAAGAATCTATAGTAGTAGCCATGGCAGATGGCTACTCAAGAGCTACAGGAAAGCTATCTGCTTGTAACGTGCATGTGGCACCAGGCTTAGGAAATGCAATGGGCGCCATATATAATGCTAAATTTGTTGGAAGCCCGATAATTATAACTGCAGGACAACAAGAACAAGGGCATGGTTTAATGGAACCTATGTTGTATGGCCCTTTAGTAAGAATGGCAGAACCACTTGTAAAGTGGGCAACGGAAGTCACTAGACTAGAAGATCTACCAAGAATTATGAGAAGAGCTGCTAAAATAGCTTTATCTCCCCCCACTGGACCTGTATTTATTTCATTACCTGGAGACATCCTCAATACCGAAGCAAAAATAGATTTAGGCAAATCAAGCCGAATTATTGATACATATAAACCAAATCATGATACCATTGAATTAATAGCAAATAAAATTACTAAGCATAAAAATCCTGTAATTATAGCGGGTCATGAAGTTGCTACTTCTAATGCATTCACAGAAATAAGTTCATTTGCAGAAATAACTGGATCGGCTGTATATCAGCAAACAGTTCCTCATGGCTCTCACTATCCATCTGAACATATTGCCTTCATGGGAACACTTCCTAGATTACAAAAACCTACTAAAAAAATATTAGACAACTATGATTTATTAATTTGTATAGGATGTGATGGATTAAGAATGTCTGTTTGGAGCGAGATAGAACCACTTCCGCCAAAGATGGCAATCATTCATATTGGGTTAGATGACTGGCAAATAGGAAAAAATTATTACACAGAACTTGGTATAATAGGAAACGTAAAAACTACTCTAAATGATCTTAATCTGTTTTTAACAAACACATTAACACCAAAATATGTGAAACAAGCAAATAATAATCTAAAAATTATCTCTAAAAATAATTGGACTGCCAAAAGAAAGAACTTATCCCTAAAAACATTAGATGATAAATTTAAAAAACCAATTACGCCTAATTGGTTAATGATGAATTTAACAAATAACTTATCAAAAAATAATATAGTTGTAGAAGAAGGTCTTGTATCTACAAGATCTCTTCTTAATTACTTACCATATAAAAATAATAAAGACTTTTATGGTCTTGCAAGTGGAGGTATTGGATGGGCTGTATCTGGAGCAATAGGAATTTCATTAGCCAATCCTAAAAAAACAATCATAGCAATTATTGGAGATGGAAGTTCAATGTATGGAATACAATCATTATGGTCTGCAGCCCATTACAAACTTCCTATAATCTATATAATAGCTAACAACCAAAGCTACAGAATTATTAAAGAAAGACTCGAAGCTTTTCATAAAAATACAAATTTTGTTGGCATGGATTTTAATAAACCAAAAATCGATTTCTTAAAACTTGCAAATTCTCTTGGCATTAAATCTGAAACTATAGATAAACCACAAACTTTAGATGCTGTATTTAATAGAGTTTTTAAATATAAAAAACCTTATTTACTAAATGTGATGGTGGATAAAGGTTATTAAATATTATCCATTCGGTGTTATAATTATTTTCCCAGAACGATTATACGCAGCTGAATGTTTTACTGCTTTTTTAATTTCTTCTAACGAATAAGTTTCTTCAATGGGCACATATAATTTCTTAGATTCTATTAAACTTGCAAGATAATTATACATATCAAAAATTTCTTTCCTATTCATTTTTTGTAGCCATGGCATTAACCAAAAACCAGTAAGGACTAATCTTTTAAATACAGTTTGGTAGGATGTCATCTCTATATTTTTACCAGATAATAATCCATAATTTAAAATTGTAGCCTCCTCTACTAAACATTCACCAATTCTAAGAATAATATCACCTCCTACAGCATCAATAGCTAATTTTATATCACCACCATTAGTTAACTCTTTTACTTCAGAAGCCATACTTGGAGAATCCTGAATGACAAGATCAGCCCCTATATCTTTTAGATCACTAGCTAATTCTTTTCTTCTTACTATATTTATAGTTTTAATTCCTTCCATTTTAGCAAGTCTAATTATACATTGCCCAACACCTGAATTTGCGGCATCTTGAATTATCCAATCACCTGGTTGAAGTTTTACATATTTTTTTAACATTAAATAAGCCGTTGCGGGATTAACCTTCAACATTGATAATTGAATGGGATCAATATCATTAGGTAACATAATAAGATTTTTTTCATCCACAATTTTTTGTTGTACCCAATTTTCTCTATCTAGAGGCAAAACAATGTCACCCTCTTTAAATCCTTTGACTAAATGTCCAACTTTTTTAACTTTTCCCACACACTCGGCTCCCAATCTTGCCGGAAGTTTAGCTTTAACACCATACTTTCCCTCAATATTTAAAACATCTGCCGGATTTATAGGACATGCTAATACATCTATTAAAACTTCATTTTCACCTGGATTATCTAGATCAGGTACATCAATGCAATCTATTACTTCATCTGGTTTTCCATAATTTGAAAATTGAGCGATTTTCATATTAATATCCTTTTTTAATATATACAAAAACTATAAATAATTTTAATTATAAAAAGACAATATAGGATAATAATAAAAAAAATAATATGAATATCTTTTACAAAATATTAAATCATAATATTTATAAAATAATTGAATTGTTAATTCTAAGTTCTACAGTACCATTTTTAGTACTGGTAATGAAACTATATAATTTAGTAATTCCCGTATTATGGATTGTGACATTATATTGTCTTTTAATTTACTTTTTTAAAAACCATCAGGTTAAATTTGAATTTAAAAATATTTTTAATTTCAATTTTAAAATATTATTTAAAATATTAGCCCGATGGGTTCTTGTAAGTATAATATTATATCTATTAACTTATTATTTCTTTATAGATAAACTTTTTATAATACAAAAAAATAAACCTGAAATATTATGGAAAATAATGTTACTTTATCCATTATTTTCTGCTCTTCCTCAAGAATTTATCTTTTGTAAATTCTTTTTTTACAGATATAAAACTATTTTTAAAACTAATTTTTATTTAATTACATCCAGTGCAATATTTTTCTCAATTGCACATATATTATTTCTAAATTTTTTAGCACCCATTTTAAGTTTAATTGGAGGTTTATTATTTGCTAGTACATATAACAAGCATAAATCATTATTATTGGTTTCCATTGAACATGGCATATATGGTAATTCATTATTCTTTTTTGGTTTAGGATGGTATTTTTGGGGCGGAAGTTTGAATTAATGCTTTGTAAAAACAATTTACTAATACATATAAAACTAAACTATTACATATGTGCCATACAAAATGGGTTCCATGTATATTTTCAGCACAAAAATAATGATCAACAGCCCTAAAGGATATAGATAAAGTAAATATTAGTGCTGCCAATAAAATATGTAAGCTAAAGTCTATTTTTTTTATGAAACTTATTAAAAATATTATATAAAGATGAATTAAAATTATAACGTAGAAACTTGAATCTCCTAAAAATAAAAAGTTACTTTTTAGAATTCCACCCAAATAGAAATATAGAAATGGAGAAATGAATGCATGAAAGGCTGAGAAAAGTTTATTTAATTTTAGCAAACAATAGCTTATTAAATAAATATAAATTAATATAAATATCAAAATAAATAAAATATCTAATAAACCAGTTATTTTACTTGGAATAGTATGAAAAAGAAAACTTCCAATTCCTATAAAAAATATAGAAAAATAAAAAACGTTTACATAAATTTGGTCTCTATATTTTTTGTATATAAATATGGCTACAATTAGAAAAGCTAAATTAGTAATAGAATTTATTGGTTCTGATAAGAAACTATCCGTCGTTCTTTCGCAATAATAATACATAGTTAAAAACTACTTTTATTTTATCTTAATGACAAATTATTAAAAAATACATTATTATAGTAATTTATAATTTTCACAGAATTAAACCTTATGCAAAAATCTCATTACAAAAACGACTTAAATATATGGTTTATTATACTAGGTGTTTGGCTAGTCTATTTTTGTTTTGGCTTTACCGTCAATTCAGTTGCTCCCTTAGTACCATTTATTACAGAAGATCTAAATATTACATATAAAGAAATGGGTCTTATACTAGGGGCATGGCAATTTATATATATATTTTTTGCTCTACCTGCAGGAATTTTTGTTGATAAGTATGGTCTTAAAATATCAATATTTATTTCCGCCATTATAATAACTTTATCTTTATTATTTAGAGGGTTTTCTGAAAGTTTTTTTTATATGTGGTTGGCTGTTGCTTTATTTGGTGTAGGAGGTCCGTTAATTTCTGTGAGCGCTCCTAAAACAGCTTTAATATGGTCTAATCAAAAAAATAGAATTATTTCAATGGGCATACTTCTTACAGGTCCTTTTATAGGAGGTATATGTTCTTTGTCTCTTACTAATACTATCATGATGCCATTAATGAATAATAATTGGAACTATGTATTTTATTCATATAGTCTTTTACCATTACTATCTGCTATTTTGTGGCTAATAATTTATAATGTTTTCTGGAATAAAGATTTTGATAATAATACACAAGCAATTAAATCAAATATAAGTCATACTTTAAAACTATTAATAAATAAAAAAAGATATATCTTAGTTATTTTTGTTGGCATTATAATAATGTATTTGGTTCATGGAATATCGGGTTGGATGCCAAAAATTTTATCCTCTAAAGGTATAAATATAAGTTATGCAAGTAATTTAGCTACTATTCCTGTAATCATTGGAATAATTTCAGCTCTTTCTGTACCAAGATTTTCTAATAGCAAAAATAGACTTAAAATTATTTTCCTTCTTTTTATAAATGTTATGTTGTCAATGCAGTTTATAAAATACTCTGAATCTTATTTATATATGTTTGGCCTTTGTTTTATTGGTATTTCTACAGGATCATTAATGACCTTATTAATTAGCCATCTTTCTGACACTAAAGATATTTCTTTCAGTAATATAGGAATAGCATCAGGTTTATTTTATTCAATAATTCAAATAGGAGGTGTTTTAGGTCCTTATTCCATCGGCATAATATATGACTTGACTCAAGATTTTAATAACGCACTAACTTTTAATATATTAGTAACATTATTATCTTTTTTACCTTTATATTTATTAGCAAAATTAAAAAATTTATAAATTATTGCTATATAATAATAAAATTAATTAGGTGTAACATAAGCTGACAATCCTTTAACATTTTCATCATAAATTAATTGTCTATTACTAGGAGGAAAAGCCCTTTGCCTGCAATCAATTCTTGGACACGATCTACACGATACGCCGACAGGAACTATACTCTCTGAAGAATCTAATAAAATATTATCCGCATAAATCATATCTTTAGCATTATCTAAGCTACATCCTAATCCTATTGAGTAAAAGCTTTCAGGACTATCAAATCCTCCACTTCGTTTTTGAAATGCTCTTGCTATACAAAAGAATTTACTTCCATCAGGCATCATAGATACTTGAACTTTAATTCTATCTGGAGTTGTGAATGCTGAATATATATTTAATCTAGGACATGCTCCACTATATCTTGAAATTGCAATACCTGATGCTGAAAATCTTTTTGATATATTTCCCGCAATGTCCACTCGCATCATATGAAATGGAATAGCTCTAGACCCTGGTTTTTGCAAAGTAGTTAACCTATGGCAGACTTGTTCAAAACTAGCTTGAAATCTATTTTCTAAAACTTCAATATCATATCTTGTCAACTTGGCATGATCTAAAAAATTGTCATATGGAAGAATAAGAGCGCCTGCAAAGTAGTTTGAAAGTGCTAGTCTTCCTAGTTTTCTAACTTCTCCTTCTGATTCTATATTTTCTTTATCTAGAATATGATTTATTGCATCATCTGCAAATAATAATCCCATTTGCTGTGCTACTAAAAATGTTTTACTAGCTTGAGGGAGTCTATCGCTTACAACTAGAGTTTTTGCTACTGGATCATAATACCTGATAGTATCATGCTTTAATTCTGGAGGAATCGTAGCTACTCTAATACTATGTTTGGATGATAAGTACTCTACTAGGCTGACGTACAAACTAAAATTATTAAATTTTGAAAGTTGAGAAGTTATTTTATCTGCTGACTCTTCCAAAATAGGAAAATAATTAGAATTTTTCTGAATTAAATCTGATATAATTTCTGCAGATATATTATTTTTTATTTCTCCTAAAGACCCTCCATTTCCATTTAGGTCTTCCATAGTTCTTGTCTTTATCTGTTCTGTTTTAAATACATCATATAACCTAATAATACTTTTTGCTATTTCAGGCTGACTTGAGACCAATTCCTGAACATCATGATTTTTAAGTTCAATTGAATCAAATAATTCATCACTAAAAGCTTCCATTAAATTTGATAATAGCCCAGAGTCATTTTCTGCTCCAATATCTGATAATTCTAAATTAAATTCGGTAGCCAAAGTAAGTAATAATTTTCCGGTTATATTTCTTCTATTATTTTCAATAAGATTTAAGTAAGGTGTTGATATCCCAAGTAGACTTGCAAGTTGGTGCTGACTAAGCTTTCTTTCTCTTCTGATCCGTTTAATAGCAGAACCTAATTTTATTGAACTATTATTCATTAAAATTCTCCATATTTGTAAATATTTACAAAATTAACTAAATTTACAAGAATATTATAACATATTTACAAAACGATTTGTAGTTTTTTATTGGTTTTTAAGGATTTTTATAGTAAATAATTTACAAAAATTAATTATTTACGAATGGAAATTATTATGGACGACACTATCTTAGAAGGTTTATCCCCAAGCACAAATACAAAATGTGATGCAAAAAATGACTTGGAAACAGTTACTAATAAAACGGATACCAAATGGGATGCTCCATCATGGGCAAATGACAGATGGAATAATATAAAAAGAGATTATTCTAAAGAAGATGTCGAAAAACTAAAAGGTTCTATTTCTATAGATTATACTTTAGCTGAAAATGGAGCAAAAAAGTTATGGGAATTATTACATAATGAAGATTACGTTAATACCCTAGGCACATACACTGGAAACATGGCAGTTCAGCAAGCTAGAGCAGGTTTAAAAGCCATATATTTGTCTGGATGGCAAGTTGCTGCTGATGCAAATAGTACTGGACAGATGTACCCTGACCAAAGCCTCTATCCAGTAAATAGTGTGCCAGATGTAGTAAAAAAAATTAATCAAGCTTTTATCAGAGCTGATCAAGTTCAACATATGGAAAAATGTGAAAAAGTTGATACTACTAATATTGACTTTTTTCTTCCTATAGTTGCTGATGCAGAAGCAGGTTTTGGTGGACCTCTAAATTGCTTTGAATTGATGAAATCAATGATTGAAGCAGGTGCTGCAGCAGTTCATTTTGAAGATCAACTTGCGTCAGAAAAAAAGTGTGGCCATTTAGGCGGTAAAGTATTAGTTCCTACTTCTACATTTGAAAGAACTCTTAATTCAGCTAGATTAGCAGCAGACGTAATGGGTGTACCTACTTTAATAATGGCAAGAACAGATGCAGAAGCTGCAAGATTAATAACCAGTGATGTTGATGAAAGAGATAGAAAGTTCTTAACAGGAGACAGAACAACAGAAGGTTTCTATAGAATGACAGGAGGAATTGACTGTGCGATAGCTAGAGGAATAGCTTATGCTCCTTATGCTGACCTAGTATGGTGTGAAACGGCTACACCTAATTTAGATGAAGCAAGAAAATTTGCAGAAGCAGTTAAAAAAGAATATCCAGATCAAATGCTGGCATATAACTGCTCTCCATCATTTAACTGGAAAAAATATTTAGATGAAGCACAAATGAAATCTTTCCAGAAAGAAATAGCTGCCATGGGATATAAATTCCAATTTATTACTTTAGCAGGGTTTCATAATCTAAATTATTCAACATTTAAACTTGCTGAAGCATATAAAGAAAATGGAATGGCTGCTTATTCTGAGCTACAACAAAATGAATTTAGCATAGAACGTAATGGATACTCAGCTACTAGACATCAAAGAGAAGTAGGTGTTTCTTATTTTGATGCGGTATCAAATGCAGTAACTAGAGGGCAATCCGCTACAACTGCTATGAAAGAATCTACAGAAACAGATCAATTTTAATTTTCTTCCCCTCGTTTAGAGTTTATCTCTAAACAATAAATAAGTAAGGGGGCTTAATTGTCCCCTTACTATTTTAAAATATTTATATTATAATATTTTAATTAAATTAGGAGATTAGAATGTTTAAAGCATTAATATTTGATAAAAATAATGATGAACTACCCCACGGTTCAATTAGAGAAGTTAACTTAGAAGAACTTCCTGAAGGAGATGTTCTAGTAAACATTGAATATTCTACAATAAATTATAAAGATGGACTCGCTATTACTTCAAAATCTCCAATAATGAAAAGTTTTCCTATGGTACCTGGAATAGATTTTTCCGGTACAGTTGAAAATAGTTCAAATTCAGACTTTAAAATTGGTGACAAGGTTGTTTTAAATGGCTTCGGTATAGGTGAAAAGTATTGGGGAGGATACGCACAAAAAGCTAGAGTAAATGGAAAATGGTTAATTAAATTAAATGATAACCTATCTACAAAACAAGCCATGGCTATAGGAACGGCAGGATATACAGCAATGTTATGTATAATGGCCTTAGAAGATCATGGCGTTACTTGTAATAAAGGTGAAATTTTAGTTACTGGAGCTACAGGAGGAGTAGGAAGTATAGCTATTTCAATATTATCTAAACTTGGATACTCTGTGACTGCTTCAACTGGAAGAGTTGAACAATATACAAATTATTTAACATCTTTAGGCGCAAATAAGGTAATTGACAGAAATGAACTTTCCGAAAAATCGAAACCATTAGGTAAAGAAACATGGGCTGGTGCAGTAGATTCAGTTGGAAGTCACACACTAGCTAATATTTGTGCACAAACAATGTATGGAGGTACCGTTGCGGCTTGTGGACTAGCACAGAATTTTGATTTACCAGCAACTGTAATGCCGTTTATATTAAGAGGTGTAATACTTGCAGGTGTAGATAGCGTTTATTGCCCCATTGAAAAAAGAAAAAAAGCATGGGATAGACTATCAAAAGATCTTGACCTAAGCCAACTGAATAATATGACAAAAGTGATACCATTATCTGAAGTTGTAGATACAGCTACAAATCTTATGAATGGAAAAACCTATGGTAGAATTATCGTTGATGTAAATACTTAATATTATTCATTATTTACAATTTTTTGTGATCTAGACTCATCTAAATAATAACTATTATTAATATTTAAATTTTTATCTAATTCTATTAGCATTGGATTACCAGTCGGAATTTCAAGCGTATTAATTTTTTCATTAGAAATATTAAATAACTTTTTACATAGTGCTCTTAAAGAGTTTCCATGCGCCGTGATAATTATGTTTTTATTTTCTTTTATGTATTTCAATATATTTTTTTCAAAATAAGGTATTACTCTGTCATATGTATCTTTTAAAGATTCTGTATTTGGTATCTTATTAGAATCTATACTGCTATATAATTTGTCAAATCTCGGATTATACTCATTTTTTTCACTTAGGTCTGGAGGAGCAATATCCCATGACCGTCTATATATTTTAATTTGTTCCTCACCTAATTTTTCTCTCATTTCTGATTTATTTAGACCTGTTAATTCTCCATAATGCCTCTCATTTAATTCCCAAGATTTTATAACACCTAAATGTTCTAAATTCATATTTTGCAAAATAATATCTAAAGTTTTATTGGCTCTTTTTAAGTAAGATGTAAAAGCATAATCTATACTTTGATTTGCTTTCTTTAATAATTTCCCAGCTAAATTTGCCTCACTTATACCGTTTTCAGATAAATCAACATCATACCAACCAGTGAAACGATTTTGCAGATTCCACAAACTTTGCCCATGTCTAACCAAAATCAATTTACTCATTTTTATCCCTATTATGCAGCTTTGTTTGAATATATATATCAACTTTTTAAATAAAAAAATTAAAATTTATAATTTATTTAGAATAAATATATAAATGTAGCCCTAAAGTTAAATACTAATTATTATTTATATCTTTGAAGCTCTCTGGAAGCCTTTCTTTCCAAGAACCTCTTTCAACTTTACTTAGAAACATAGAAATAACAGAATTAAATTGTGAAGGTTCTTCTAAATTAATTGCATGTCCTGTTTGAGGATAAATCCATAATCCCGATGTTTTAATTTTTCTTTTTAAATAAATATTAATATCTAAACATAGTTCATCTTCATCTCCCACCATTAATAAAGTAGGAATATCCATTTTAATAAATTCCTCCTCAAAATCTATTAAAGAAGGTCTCAAGGCTTGATATTGTCTCATAGTTAGAGAGCTACCAGTAGCAGAATGTTCCTCCAAATGATCTAGAAATTGTTTGTATGCTCTTGGATCCTTTCTCAATAATTGCAATCTAGAACCTGAATTACCAATGATTTTAGCGGCCTGAGCAGAACCTTCTTTTTCAAATATGTCAGCAAGATCATTTGCCATATTTATAAAACTTTTTCTATCCTTAGGCATAGCTCCTGAACCCACTCCTGCAATTACTAAAGATGCCACCATTTCCGAATATTTTATTCCAAAAATTAAAGATGCATATGCTCCCATACTTAATCCAACTATATGAGCTTGGTTAATTTTAAGATTTTTCATCAAATTGAATATATCATCTACCGAAAATTCATATCCATAATCTTCAGGGTTTTCTGAGACTTCAGATGGAGTATAACCTCTAGCATTAAATGCAACACATCTATAATCTCTTGAAAAATAGCGTAATTGTTGTTCCCATTCTCTTAAATCTGAGCCAAATTCATGAACAAAAATTATAGGAAACCCATTTCCTACTTCTTCATAATATAACTTTATTCCATTAGACAAAGCATACGGCATAGCTATCCTCCTAAAATTTCCTAATTACCATTAAATTTTGGCTTTCTTTTTTCCTTAAAAGCTTGGCGGCCTTCCTGATAATCATTACTTGCAAAACATACTTGTTCAGCTTCAATACAATTTTTATATTCTATATCATTATTTGGGTTTGCATCTATTGACATTTTTGCCGAAGATATTGTTAAAGGAGCATTTTCACAAATATTATTAATTATATTACTTATATTTTTTTCGAATTCACTCTCTTTAAATAATCCATTTATAAGACCCATTTCAAAAGCCTCATCTGCAGTAAATTGTCTTGCGGTATAAAAAATATACTTAGCATTAGAAGGTCCTACTATCTCTCTAAGTCTTTTGATGCCGGCATAATCATAAGCCAAACCTAATTTTGCTGCAGGAATAGCAAAAGAGCTTTTTTCAGAAGCAAGTCTTAAATCGCAGGACAAAGCTGTAGCTAAACCGCCACCTATACAATATCCATCTATCATAGCAATAGTTGGTATAGACATTTGTTGTAATAATCGCATACTAGTTTTAGAAGCATTATCATATTTTTTTACTTCTTCCAGTCTAGATCTATTATCATCAAATTCAGATATATCCGCACCAGCAGAAAAAGCCTTACTACCCTCTCCTTTTAAAACTATACAACGAACACTTTTATTTATCTCATATTCCTCAAGGATTTTTCCAATATTAAGCCACATCTCAAAATTTATAGCATTTAGCTTTTTTGGGTTATTAAGTATTATATATGCGACATTATCTTTTATATAATGAATAATATTTTTTGAATTATTTGTCATATAACCTTCCTCATCTTTAGTAATTTAATTTTTTCACTTTTGTATCCAAGCTCCTCTAATATTTCTTCAGTATGTTCTCCTTTTTCTGGTGCAGCTTTATAAAAATTACTTGGTGTTCTGCTAAGTTTAACTGGCTGTCCTACTAAATTAATATTACCTAATTTATTATGTATAACAGATTGCGACATATTATTATGTTTAACTTGAGGGTCAGAAAATACTTCTTCAATATTATTTATTGGACCACACGGAATACTGACTTTATTTAATTTAAGAATCCATTCATTATTAGTACCTTGTGATAATGCTTCAACAATTATTTTAGTTAAGCGTTTTCTGTTCTTTGTTCTTAAATCATCGTTTAAAAAGTCTTTATCATTTGTATATTTTTCTATATTTAATGCTTTGCATAATCTCTTCCACATTTCATTTCCTGCTGATGCTATATTTATATATCCGTCTAAAGTAGGATATGTGCCCATAGGAGTCATAGTTGGATGATCATTTCCAGTCTGACCTGGTATTTCTTGATTTATTAAATATCTTGCTGCTTGAAAATCTAACATTGCAATTTGAGACTCTAAAAGTGATGCAGACACATGCTGGCCAATGCCAGAAATATTTCTTTCATATAATGCTGTTAATATTCCTAACGCACAATGAAGACCTGCACTTAAATCTGCTACTGGTATTCCTACTCTCAAAGGACCTTTTCCTTCATGGCCAGTTACTGACATTAGCCCTCCCATACCTTGAGCAACCTGATCAAAACCAGGTAAATGCGCATATGGTCCTGTTTGACCAAAACCTGAGATACTTGCATAAATCAATTTTTTATTTTCTTTTTTTAAATCCTCATAATCAATACCTAATCTTTTCTTCACATTTGGTCTAAAATTTTCAACTATTACATCAGCCGTTTTAGTTAATTTTTTTAAAATTTTTTTCCCTTCTTTATCTTTAAGATTAATAGTAATACTTCTTTTATTACGGTGTAAGTTTTGAAAATCTGATCCATGCCTTGCACCTCCTAAATCAATATCACTATTGCTTATATTAGGTAACTCAACCTTAATTACGTCTGCTCCCCAATCCGCAAAATGCCTTACTGCTGAAGGTCCTGCTCTTACTCTAGTTAAATCAATAACTTTTAATCCTTTCAACGCTGTTTTCATATTCATACCTTTTTTATTTATAAACTATATAGTAACAGTAATTATGTTTAATTTTAATAAAATATTTTTTGAATCAGCCTTGAAAGTAAATGATTTAATAACCACATTATACTTGAAGGATGCTTCAATAGATTCTTCAAATTCGTAGTCTGATATTAACAGACTTATATTAACAGAAAGTGCCTATTAAGGGCTTTCGCATTTTTAGTCGCTCAAAGGAGGGCAATATGAATACTTTTGATTTAACACCTTTTTACCGTCATTCTGTAGGATTTGATCATCTAGAAAATATATTTGATAGCATGATAAAAATGAATGATATTTCTGAAAATTATCCACCATATAATATAGAATCTAACGGTAAGGATAGCTATACCATTGAAATAGCTGTGGCAGGTTTTGATGAAAATAACTTAACAATAAGCTTAGAAAACGGTCAACTTACTGTAATAGGAAATAGAGAAGATGATAATTCACAGTATATGCATAGAGGTATAGCAAATCGTTCTTTTAAAAGAACTTTTAAACTAGCTGAGTATGTAGAAGTCATTGGAGCTGGAATTAAAAATGGAATTCTAGAAATACATTTAGAAAGACAACTTCCAGAAGAACTGAAACCCAAAAAAATAGAAATAAAAACTGGTAATGCTTTTAAAAGGTTTTTGGATTCTACAGCAAAAACTATAGAAGCTGAAATAACAAAATAAAAATAAGAGTTAGGAGGATAAAATAAATATCCTCCTAACTTTGTAAAAAACGAATCACTTATAAAATTTCTTCAAACATTATTTAATAGGCACCTGCTGCCCAATATATGCTCATTCATACTTAATAAGTTATATTTCAAGCTTCACAACATATAATTTAATGCTTAATAATTAATCATATTATAAAGATTGACGATTAATAATTAATCATATATATATAAATCATCGTTCATCCTTAATAATTTTAGGACGGAAGTATATCTAGAAATAGATAGAAGGAACGCATGCTAAAGTTAAGCTTTGAAAAAAGCTATGTAAATGCTGAAGGTCAGCGATAATCGTTCAACCCAAAAAAGGGTCGGAAGTAAGGGAAACCTGAAGGAACGCGCAAGCCACAAGTTTTACCTCAACTGATGCATGAAATTTAGGATAAATAGAATAATCTATTTATTAAACAATTTTATGGAGGTTTTTATGAAAAAACTATTTATTATATTACTAACAACTACAGCTTTAATTTCTTTTAAATCTTATGCAGGACCTACAGGTGTATCTCCACATGACCCCTTAGTAGAGAGCTACATAACAATTAGCAAACTTGCTGATAGTGGCAATGTAAATGCTATTAAAAATAAAATTGTTATTTACAGCTTTTTATCTGCAGGACAAAAAGATACCGTTCAAGCTTTAACAAATATAAAATATGAAAAATTAGCCATGTTAAAAGCTGTAAAAATCAGAAAACAATAATCAATATTTAGGCTTATTATCTACTCCCTATATTAAGTCTACTTTGCGCCATAATAAATAATTATGGCGTAAAACTCTTAACTAAAGAAAGCATAAAAAAAATGACAGAATTTATGATAATTAACCTAAAAACCATAATTTATGGATTAATTTGCGCTATACTTTTATATCAATTTAGTAAAAATAAGCTTAAATTTATACCTTGCTGGACAGGGTTAACTGTATCAGCCTGGTCTTTTATTCATATAATGACTTAAAACTATAATTTGGTCGGATTTTCATGACCTTCATATATTTTATCAGGATCAAAAGATTTTTCTTCCTCAATAAATTTTAAAGCAATTTTATCTTTAGACTCTCCTATTGGAATACTGCGATAAAAGCAACTCCTATACCCAACATGACAGGATGCTTCTCTACCCCCTTTTGTAGGTTCTCCTAAAAGAACTTCAATGACTATACTATCCTGATCATCATCAATTAAAATTCTTTCAACTTTTTGAAACATGCCGGAAGTTTCTCCTTTTTTCCACAAGCTTTTTCTAGACCTAGACCAATAGTGGGCAAAGCCTGAAGAAATAGTTAACTTCATCGCCTCTTCATTCATATAAGCAAACATTAAAACTTCTTTTGTTTTAGCATGAACCGTAATACACGGAATGACGCCATTTTTATCAAACTTAGGCGAAAGAGAAATACCTTCTTCAACCTGCTCAATAGAAACCCTCTTTTCAAATTTAATCTGTTTTTCGGTCATAATTTTCTTCTTTACTATTATTTAATAAGAACCTACATAAATATAGCATAAATTAAAAGAAATAATCTTTGAAAATATAATGTTATTTCTTTATACATTGTGTTATTGATTATTATAAATAAACGGAATAATTATGATAAAAGATGAGATAAAAGAAAATAAAAGAGTTGTTAAAAATAAAAAACCAACTCGAGAAGAAGCTATGCAAGCAGTAAGAACAATGCTTGCTTGGGCTGGAGACAATCCTGATAGAGAAGGATTACTTGAAACACCCCTCAGAGTTGTAAAAGCATATGAAGAATTTTTTGCAGGATACAAAGAGAATTCTGATGCCATTTTAAACAAAACTTTTGAAGAAGTTGCGGGCTATGATGAAATGGTAATTATAAAAAATGTTAGACTGGAATCCCATTGTGAACATCACATGGTCCCCATACTTGGAAAAGCCCATGTAGCTTATATTCCCAATAAGAGGGTTGTAGGAATTAGTAAATTAGCCAGAGTAGTGGATGTCTATGCCAAAAGACTTCAAACTCAAGAAACTATGACAGCTCAAATAGCTGAAAGTATTCAAAGAGTTTTACAGCCTAAAGGAGTTGGAGTAGTAATTGATGCGGGTCATCAATGCATGACTACTAGAGGTGTACATAAACCAACAGCTACCACTATTACAAGTCAGATGCTAGGTGTGTTTAGAACAGACTACAGAACAAGATCAGAGTTTATGAACTTAATAAATAATTAATTACTGTGTATAAAGATAATGCCCAAATTATCTATCAAACCAAGTAAAGCTATAATTCTTGCCTCAGGTTCAAAAATTAGAGCAAAAATTATGAAAAAAACAGGAATACAGTTTTCTGTTAAAACATCCTTTGTAGATGAAGAACTAATAAAAAAAACTATTTCTTCCAAGAGCATCGGAAAACAAGCCGAAATACTTGCGTGTGCTAAAGCGTCAAAGGTAAGTAAAAAAAATCTAAATTCATATGTTATTGGATCAGACCAAATATGCAGTATCAATAATTTAATACTAAATAAGCCTTTAAATACAGTTAATGCAATAAAACAACTTAAACTGTTATCAGGAAAAACTCATAAACAAACAAGCGCTATTTGTTTGTACTATAAAGGAAATAAATTATGGAGTTATTCAGAAGAGGCGAAATTAACTATGCATAAATTAAATATTTCAGAAATTAAAAATTATATTAGTTTAGATAAACCTTTTCAAAGTTGCGGTTCATATAAATTTGAATCAAATGGACATCATTTATTTTCAAAAGTAACTGGCGACTCTTATATAATTCAAGGCTTTCCTTTGATAAGCCTACTGGAACAATTAAGAAAATATAAATTATATTCTTTAAAAAATAATTAAATTTATATAAATATACTTTAGAAAAGAAATAAATAATAATAAATCATATGTTTAGTTTAAAATTACACAATACATTAGGAAACATTAAAGAAGAATTTATTCCTATAAATAAAAAACACATAAAAATATATGCTTGCGGTCCTACGGTATATAATTATGCTCACATAGGGAATGCAAGAATGGCAGTAGTATGTGACCTCTTAGTTCGCATATTAAAAACTTTATATCCAAAAGTTACTTATGTATCAAATATTACAGATATAGATGATAAAATAATTAATGCTTCTTTAGAAAAAAAAATTCCTATAGAAAAATTAACTAAGAAGTTTGAAAAAATTTATAATGAAGACATGAGTGCTCTCGGTGTATCTAAACCAGACATTCAACCTAGAGCCACAGAACATATCAATGAAATGATCCATTTGATAGAAACTTTAATTAAAAATAATTCTGCATATGTAAAAGATTACCACGTATTATTTGATGTTCTTTCGTACCCCCAATACGGTCAACTTTCAGGAAGGATTAAAGAAGAACAAGTAGCTGGAAGCAGAATAGAAGTAGCTAGTTATAAAAAAAATCCTGGAGATTTTGTACTTTGGAAACCAAGTACGGAAAATCAACCAGGTTGGGAGTCTCCATGGGGAAGAGGAAGACCTGGCTGGCATATTGAATGTAGTACAATGTCTAAAAAATGTCTTGATACTCCGTTTGATATTCACTGTGGAGGTGTTGATTTAACTTTTCCTCACCATGAGAATGAAATTGCACAGAGTTGCTCTGCATTTAAACCTAATTCTGAGCCTGAAAATTTTAGCAAATACTGGTTTCATAATG